>NZ_JAUPTE010000185.1:0-1053 GCF_036701705.1 Microcoleus sp. w1-18aA5
GCGTTACCGCGAGGCAGAACTTCTTCAGGGAAGATGAAGTTTTCGTGGGGTTGGTCTGTCGGAGCCATCCAAGCACGAATGCCTTCATTAAGCAGAATGTTCTTAGTGTAGAACGTTTCAAACTCAGGATCTTCAGCAGCGCGTAATTCTTGTGATACGAAGTCATAGGCGCGCAGGTTTAATGCTAAACCGACGATGCCAATGGAACTCATCCACAAGCCTGTAACAGGTACGAACAGCATGAAGAAGTGCAACCAGCGTTTGTTGGAGAAGGCAATTCCGAAGATTTGCGACCAAAAACGGTTGGCTGTAACCATCGAGTAGGTTTCTTCTGACTGAGTTGGGTTGAAGGCGCGGAAGGTGTTTGAGCCTTCGCCGTCTTCAAACAAGGTGTTTTCTACGGTTGCACCGTGGATGGCGCACAACAGCGCACCGCCCAAGATGCCTGCAACGCCCATCATGTGGAAGGGGTTGAGCGTCCAGTTGTGGAAGCCTTGCAGGAATAACAAAAAGCGGAAAATTGCTGCGACGCCGAAACTGGGGGCGAAGAACCAGCCTGATTGACCCAAGGGGTAAAGCAGGAACACCGACACAAACACGGCGATGGGGCCGGTGAATGCTAGGGCGTTGTAGGGACGGATGCCTACCAAACGGGCGATTTCTATCTGACGCAGGCAAAAGCCGATCAGTGCGAAGGCGCCGTGGAGGGCTACGAATGTCCACAGCCCACCGAGTTGGAACCAGCGGGTGAAGTCCCACTGTGCTTCGGGGCCCCACAGGAACAGCAGGGAGTGTCCGAGGCTGTTGGCTGGGGTGGAGACTGCTACGGTGAGGAAGTTGGCTCCTTCGAGGTAGGAGCTTGCCAAACCGTGGGTGTACCAGGATGTGACGAAGGTGGTGCCTGTTAACCAGCCACCGATGGCTAGGTAGGCGCAGGGGAATAGCAGGATGCCAGACCAGCCTACGAAGACGAAGCGATCGCGTTTGAGCCAGTCGTCGAGGACATCAAATATGCCTCTTTCGGTCTGGGCGCGTCCGACTGCGATTGTCATT
>NZ_JAUPTE010000186.1:0-1051 GCF_036701705.1 Microcoleus sp. w1-18aA5
GCTGCTCAGCAGACTTGCGGTGCTGTCGGTGAATCAGTAAAATCTTTCAAAGGACTAATTAAATTATTTTGGGATGGCAAGCTTGAATTTAAGCCCAAATTTCCCAATTACCGTACTCCTGGCGGATTTCATTTGATAGCTTATCCGAAGCAAGCGCTTGGAAAAAAGTTGAGCGACGGTCAAGTTTCAATTCCTCTCGGTCAATAAAGTAACAACTTGGTTTGGACTGAAGAACTTTCAAGTTCCCATGCCTACCAACTTAGACTATGCCGATATCAGAGAAATTAGAATTCTTCCCAGAAATAGCTGTTTTTACGCCGAGTTTGTTTACAAGGTATCTAGCATTCAAACTGTGACAGACAGTCAAAAAGCTTTAGGCATCGATCACGGTATTGGTAACTGGCTTACTTGCGTCAGCAACTCAGGTACAAGCTTTATTATTGATGGCAAACACTTGAAGTCGGTCAATCAATGGTACAACAAGCGTGTAGCAAGTTTAATGGAGGGCAAGCCTAATGGTTTTTGGTCACATCAATTAGCACGATTGACTGAAAAGCGAAACCGTCGAATGCGCGATGCTGTAAATAAAGCAGCTCGTTTAGTTGCTAATCACTGTATCAAAAACGGAATCGGTGTTATCGTTTTTGGGTGGAACAAAAGGCAGAAAAATTCTGCCAATATGGGCAAAAAAACAAATCAGCAATTTGTTCAAATTCCTACGGCACGATTGAAAAACCGTATTGCTAAATTGTGCGAACAATACGGTATTATGTTTGTTGAAACCGAAGAAAGCTACACGTCTAAAGCATCATTTGTAGACAGCGATTTTCTACCTACAATCGGTGAAAAACCCGAAGGGTGGAAAAAAACGGGTAGGCGGGTAAAACGCGGTTTGTACCGGACGAGTGCTAACAATTGGTACATCAATGCTGACTGCAATGGGGCAGCCAATATATTGAGAAAAGTAGAGACGATGTTAGGGCTTGACCTTGACGGAGTTTGTAGGGGTGTTTTGACAGCGCCTTCAAGAATTACCTTTTGGTAGTTTCTT
>NZ_JAUPTE010000187.1:0-1032 GCF_036701705.1 Microcoleus sp. w1-18aA5
CAAACCTTTTAAGTGGACATATAAGGGTAAAGTCTTGGCTGTTTAATAGTCTGTGTATTTACGCCGAGCTGTACTAGGTACTTGCTGCTGTAATTGCTCTTGATACAGCATCATCAGTTTTTTCCGGTCTGGTCTACAGTCTTGTAAGGCTTCATAGACGCTTGACCATTGACGATTGAATAATGGATTGAGCGAAAATTCCGCCAAACAAGCCGCATTCCTGGTTGTCATTACTGCATCCATCAGCTCAAATGTTGCATCTTTCGCCAGCACTAATAACTCGTATGCTGCTTGACGAAAGTCTTTTAATCGTTCACTGTTCATTAAGGGAGTGGATAGGTTTTCTTTTCACCCTTATTCTCTCCCAGCGCGGTGGCTCTAGTTCTTCTGAAGCCACCTTTCTCATCTTTATTTAGTCTAAACTACAGCTCTTGAAATTGGAAGTCTTTTTTCTGAAGTAGTGCAAAAGATACACCCCTGGCATCAAGCCATGATGCGAGTTTGGGGCTATGAAACTCTCGATCGCCTAAGACTAAGACGGGATAGTTCTTAAACAGAGGAAGGACGATACCTAACAGTCGTTTTTGAGTCTTGAGGTCACTGTTACCTGACTTCTTTAAGAGTTCCCAATATATCGGAAGAGCATGAGTTCCCCAGACCAGACTAACCATAAATATATTGTGTCCTTTCCACTGTGTCCGGTCGATTGCAACAATCCAATAGCCATACTTTTGATGCTTGAGTTTTCTTACACAGCGACGTTGTTCTCGGTTTAAACGCTTTCCGGTTTGTTCTTGTCGAATCCAATATTTAATCAGGGGAAACCACAATAGTTTGACGCACAACTGAGGTAACACTAAAAATCGTTGTAAGTTTCGGAAAGCGGCTTTGGTATTGAATCGGTTGAGGAAAGACACTGGCTAATACGCAGAGCTTGACCTGACGATGAGCCTGAAGCAATAACAACAGCAGTTGCAAGGTTAAGTATTGGCTTTCATTGAGATGAGGGAGCAGAATTTTTTGGTATAATGG
>NZ_JAUPTE010000188.1:0-1017 GCF_036701705.1 Microcoleus sp. w1-18aA5
ATCGGGCGGATGTGTGGTTGTGTTAAACTTACTATTCGGTCATCTATACTGTTTTTTTTGTTTTCATACATCCATAATTGTTGACGGTAGACTTCTGTTGCCACTAACAGCATTCTATAATAATATTTCCTCAGAGACTGTAGCTCTCCCATACCATCGATATGAGCTAAATTTCTTTTGATATATTGGAGTTGTTTTTTAATCGCTTTTCTTCGTACTTTTCGTGATGGTTTCCGGTTTTTTGCTACTGTTAAGTATGCTTTTCTGGCTGTGTTTCGATAGGTTCTTGGTTTTTTTTTTCGGGTGATTTAATTTGAGTGTGTAGAGCATCTATGATTTTTTCGGTATATTCCCTCCCTTGATTTAATAGTCCTAAGTCTGTCGGATATTTTATGTCTGCTGGAGCACAGGTTGCATCTAATATTAATTTTCCTTGATTTTTGTGTTCACTTATTCCTGATGACTTTTTTTCGACTTCCTCTCCTGGCAGTTCTGTCTGCTCTTTCACCATTTTTTCGTTAATTTTATTGATGAGGTTGACACCTATTCTTTGCCGAAAATGAACGAACATTGATGAGTCAAAGGGTGAAGCATCACTATAAGTAGTCATGCCTATAAAGTATTGTAGGTATGGGTTTTCTCTTATTTGTTCTACTGTTTCGGAGTCACTTGCTCCTAACCTTTATTTAATTATTAATGCCCCTAATGCTATCCGAAACGATTTCGCTGGTGCTCCTGTTGAGACTGTAAAATTTTGAGCATATTCGGCTTCAAATTCTGACCACGGAATTATTTTGGCCATGATTACCCAACGATTATCCTCTGACAATTTCCCCTCGAAGGGCAGGTCAAAGTTGGATGGTGGGTTTGGGCTTGGGTCAACTTTTCGGTACATTACGAAAGTGATGCTGTACTAGGCTTTTGACTGATTTTAGCTCAGAATCTTACACATGCTCAGCGCTGTCAGGAGCCAAAGTCTTTTGATGTAAGGGTTTTAGGCTTTTTCAGCAAGCCCTA
>NZ_JAUPTE010000018.1:0-90951 GCF_036701705.1 Microcoleus sp. w1-18aA5
GACAATCGAGAACTAACTGCCAACGTTGATCCATGAGCATTTCTTCAATTACTTCATCGTCAGAAATGCCTAAGTAGGCTTGCAGAATAATTGCGCTTGGCAATTTGTGCAGGAGGAACTGGGCCCTGACCTACTGTGCTGTCTTTAAAAATTGTAGCAAGTTCTTCTTGAAACTCATCATTAAATATGAATGAACGGTTCAGTCGAAGAAACGTGAATAACTTGGCTCGTTTAATGCGCTTGATAATCAACGCTTCTGTTTCTGAGAGTTCAATTGGAGGATGCCATAAGGGAGGGCGCATAAGGTTTCTTCCTTCTTCCTGATTGTCAGAATTTAACAGGATTTTCAATTCACATATCATTTTCAGTGTGTTTTGTCAACTCCTAATACTGAACCGACGCCCTAGGGTTGTCCCGCCAACAATGTTGTTGTTTGCACCTCCCTCGATGGAGACGCCGAAAGCAGCGTTGGGCAAAGCGGCGCTGCCGATAGCGTTAGTGCCGATGAAGTTGCCTGTCAGGGTATTGCCGATGGCACCGGCACCCAGAATGGCAGCACCGTGAATGCTGTTACCGGAAATGACATTCCCGCTAATCGTGTTGCTGGGTAAGCCGTTGATGCTAACGCCGCTGGTGTTGGGCAAGGCCAGGGTGCCGGCAGCGTTGGTGCCAATGTAGTTGCCCAGCACTTGGTTGCCTCCTGTACCGCCAACGATGGTGATACCGTCGGCTGTATTCCCAGAAATGATGTTGCGATCGCCCGGGTTAGTCCCGCCAATTATGTTGCCACTGCCACTCTGAACGGCGATGCCGAAAACAGCGTTGGGCAAGGCCGCAGTGCCCGCAGCGTTGGTGCCGATGTAGTTGCCCAGCATTTGGTTGCCTCCTGTACCGCCAATGATGGCGATACCGTTGGCTGTATTCCCAGAAATGACGTTGCGATCGCCCGGGTTAGGCCCGCCAATTATGTTACCGCTGCCACTCTGAACAAGGACGCCAAATAAGTTGGGTGCAGCGGTGTCAGTGGCGTTGATGCCGATGTAGTTCCCCACTAAGGTGTTGCCGTTGCTTTGGAGGGATATGCCGCTGTTGGTGAAGCGATTAATTATTAATCCCCGCAAAGTGCTGCCACCGCTACCAGCGAGGCTCAAACCCGTGTCAACCGCATTTGCTCCATCGAGTTGGATCAGGGGGGTGCCGGCGAACCCCGGTTGGCTAGTGCCGTCAATGATTGTGGGAACGTTAATATTTGGCAAGGCAGTCAGGGGTGCGATCGTCTGAACGCCTGCACCGGGAATGGCAAAGTTAATATTGTGCGGTGGTGTGGGCGCTGCATTCGCATCCGTAATCGCTTGTCGCAGTGAACCCGGCCCAGCGTCAGCCGTATTAAAAACAGTAAACGTCGCCAAGGTATGTGCGTAATTTGCCATTACCTCCGGCTCGATCGCCAATCCTGTTTTAATCGCTCCAGTAGCGTATTCAAGTACCCAATTTCCGCCTTTTTGAGCACTCCCCGTAAGATCTGAAGAAGCAGCAATATTAGCTTTTGTTAACTTGCTCAGCTTTTGTACAAAACCCTCTCCTTTTTCGCCTGCTGCTACGTTACATCCGTATAGCAGAATTTCAAATCGATTTTGAATTGAGTTGACAGATGACGAAAACCACCGTTTCAAACAGTCGCGATATGTTTCTAAATTGTCGGAATTCAGGATAGTTGGCCCTAGCTGCAAACTTCCCGATTCCCCGTGAGAAATAATGTGAACGCTTTCTATACCTTTGCGGCTCTGCAGTGCTTCGGCAATTTGTTCGATGCCGTCCCGCGCCCGATCGACTAAAATTACCTCTATCCCCGCTTTAACACCAACCGCCAGACTTGGCCAATCTTCAACTGCTGAATCTACGAATACTATTTGTTGGTTTTTCATAATTACTGTTTCCCCATGCACCTAGTTAGGTTTTCAAAATGTTGTTTCCGTGCGATGATAGTCGCTACTTCAATCCACCACAAATACGGCTACCACAAAACCTGCCTTTAACTCAGTACAATTTGTACAGACAAAGCTTTACGATTATCTATTTTGGTGATTCTTGTAAATCTGTTGGATTTGGAAAGTTGCTCGATCGCACTTTTTCATTCTCAACTTAAAAAAACCAGACCCCTGGTACAGCTAGCTTGTTCCCGATTACGGAAATTTTTCAAAAAACGTAAGTATAATTTACACAAGTTAATGTACGGTTTTTTACTAAGTACACTTTTGTGAAAAAAAATCCAACTCTACGCAAATTCCAAACCCAGAGAGTGGTAGGTATCCAGCCATTCTTCAATCTCTAATCTCCAGTCTCGAAGCTAAAACCGCAGGGCTGGGATTTTGGCAAATTCAGCGTGTCCCTCATAACATAGAGGAATAGTCGCCTTCATGGCATCATAGAAACTTGTCCGTCACATAATAGAAATAGATGACCGCTCAAAACTCCCCTGTTTCCCCCGTCACTTGGATGGAAGACCGAGTTCTGCTAATTGACCAAAACCGACTCCCGAAAGAATACGGTGTAGTCGAAATTAGCCGCTACGAAGATATGGCTGAGGCGATTAAAACTATGATAGTCCGAGGTGCTCCGGCGATCGGGGTAGCAGCAGCTTACGGGATGTATTTGGGGGCGCGAGAAATCGAAACCAGCGATCGTACTGAGTTTTTAACTAAACTAGAACAAGTTGGCGAGTTATTGCGATCGACTCGTCCCACGGCGGTTAACTTGTTTTGGGCAATATCGCGAATGCTCAAAACAGCCGAGAGAACTAGCGGTTCTGTCGAACAAGTGCAAAAAACTTTGTTAGAAATGGCCAAAACCATTCAAGCAGAAGACTTGCAAACTTGTAAAGATATCGGCGACAAAGGTTTAGAAGTTCTGCCAGCTACACCCGAAAAATTGAACTTACTAACTCACTGTAATGCCGGTGCATTAGCAACAGCAGGCTACGGTACTGCTTTAGGTGTATTTCGTTCTGCTTGGCGAGAAGGAAGACTCGGAAGAGTTTTTGCAGACGAAACTCGGCCCCGTCTCCAAGGTGCAAAACTTACCACTTGGGAATGCGTACAAGAAGGAATTCCTGTTACATTAATAGCCGACAATATGGCCGCTCACTGCATGAAACTCGGCATGATTCACGCAGTAGTTGTCGGTGCAGACAGAATCGCTGCTAACGGCGACGCCGCGAATAAAATTGGCACTTACAGTTTAGCAATTGTTGCCAAAGCTCACAACGTCCCGTTTTTTGTTGCTGCGCCTCTATCTACCATAGATTTTGAACTTTCCGACGGCAGCCAAATTCCCATTGAAGAACGCGATCCAGTTGAAATGTATCAAGTTGGAACTACGCGGATTTGTCCTGTGGGAGTCGAATTTTACAATCCCGCTTTTGACGTAACTCCGGCCGAATTAATATCGGGAATAATAACAGAACACGGTACGGTTGCTCCTGGGGCATTGAAACAGTTTCAGGCAAAACAATTAGTTTAATTGTATGTTGCTCAACCGCTCATTCCGCCGGTTATCTGTGAAATTAAGCATGATTCCTAGCAGCCGCAACTGGCAGCTCAAAGTTGCGATCGCAGCTCTAACTCTGCCAGTTGTTTTCAGTCCTGTCTCGGAAGCTCAAGTGTCACAAACGCTTACAGCTAAGGAATCACAAGCCAAAAAATTTGTGGGTTCGATGAATAAAGCTCAGCAAGTTTACTATGCTGAAAAAGCAGGCTTTACAAGTTCTCTTTCCAATCTATTGGTTTATCTCGGTCTCCAAGTTAAACCTAACTCAGCCAATTACAGCTACTCGATCGGCATGGTGAAAAAAGGTGCTGTATTTAACTACGGAGTATCGAAGCAAGCTAATCTCAAAAGTTTTGTGGGAGGAGTCTTTTTGGTGGCAAATAAGACCCAAACAATCTTGTGTATAAATGCTGCTCCTGGCAAGACTAAACCACCTAATCCAACTAATACCAAAGGGGTTTTAGAATGCGCTGCTGGTACAGCAAAAATTAATCCATAAATTATGTCGAATTTACTGTATAATTTGGCAGACAATTGGATAGTAAGCGCCGATTTAGCTAAGCAATTACTTTTAGGTGGCGCTACTCTGCTCGATGCTCGTCAACCTATTTTAAAGTGGTTTTGCCGTCTCCCACCAGCTATTTCCGTAACTTGGCAGGAATTTTCTCAATCGCACTTTCCCCAAAAGGGAAAAATTCTCGAAAATAATACAGTTTTAACTCAAAAACTGCAAGCAATTGGAATTTGTCAAGACAAACCTGTCATAGTTGTTGCCGATCAGATTAAAGGGTGGGGCGAAGATGGGCGAATTGTTTGGATGTTGCGGACTTTGGGACACGAAAAAGCCGTTTTTGTAGATGGAGGATATCGGGCTTTAATCAAAGCTGGGATTAATCGAGTAAAAGCTGCAAACAATCCACCGCAAACAGGAGATTTTGTAATATCTCGCCGCTCGAATTGGGAAATTCAGCGGGATGAATTGAAAGCTATTTTAGGCAATGATAATTTAGTAGTTATCGATGCCAGAGAGCGGCGAGAATATGCAGGTAAAACGCCTTACGGAGAAAAGCGGGGCGGCCACATTCCCGGTGCGGTTCACCTCTATTACAAACAGTTAATGGACACACAGGGACAACTGCTGAGTCGCGGGGAGATTGTCGCTATTTTGCAGCAAAAAGGAGTTTCGCAGTCAACTCAAATTGTGAGTTATTGCTCCGGGGGAATTCGTTCTGCATGGTTGACTTGTGTCTTGACAAATGTGGGATTTAATGCTAAGAATTATGCAGGTTCAATGTGGGAATGGTCGGCTTCGCCGGCAGATAGCTATCCCCTTTCAATAAGCCTTTCAGGGGCGGGCTAGAAGCCCAACCCCTACTCCCCACAAGAAAATTAACTCTTTGTGGAACAGGCCGGAAAGCCTGTTCTTCTTCAAGAAGTCGGGAATCTAAAACAAGAGCGTTTCAGGTTGAGATTCTCAACCGACTTGTTCGATATACTGAGCGAGATCGTCGCGCAGGCGGCTGAGTTCGGCTTCGGTGGTAACGCGCACGCGATCGTCCCTAACCGTAATCAGCACTTTTGCAGCAAAAGGAGTTGGCCAGATATTCGGGTTGCAGAAAACTTCCAAAAATACATCCCCTGCATACCGATATTCCATAGGTTTCTGGGGAGAAGCTTTAGCGCCAGCGGTTTTGACGGCTACAGCTTTCAAGCTTTCCATCAAAGCTGCAATTTCGCTTTGCAAATCCCGCGCGGCTTGCGGGGAAAAGCTAAAGGAGACAGAACCTTCGACTAAATTCAGTGTCAGCGGAGAAAGAGACATGGGCAATGAAATTTAACATACTATTGTTAATGATAAAAAATATAGTAACCCAAAAGAAGTACATTCCAGCTCAATTGGACTGCGAAACTGGTATTAATTAAAATTTGTCTCAAGAAGCTAGGCTAAATTAATGAATATAAATCTAGTCGCAAGCTAGATTCCGCAAGAGTTTTAACCTTTTATGACTTGATAAGCTTTAAACTAGAAACCAGAAAACTTGACGGCTGAGCGAGGATATTTTATGGTGGCCGATAACCGTTCCGAAATCCGCAAGGTTTTAATAATTACCTTATTGCTAAATTTGCTGGTGATGGCAATTAAAGCAGCCGTGGGATGGCTGACTGGTTCCCTCAGTTTGCTGGCAGATGCTTTGCACAGCGTCACTGACAGCGCTAATAATATTTTAGGATTAGTAACTAATCATTATGCTAACCCGCAGCCCGATCGCGATCATCCCTACGGACACCAAAAATTTGACGCTCTCGGAGCTCTGGGAATTGCTGTTTTTCTGGGAATTGCCTGTTTTGAAATTCTCAGCGGCGCTGTCGAAAGGCTGCTCAAAGGTGGCACAGTTGTCAAAATATCGCCAAATGAATTGTGGATTTTGTTGCTCGTACTGGGGATTAATATTTTTGTCACTTTTTACGAGCGCAGAGTTGGCCAACGTCTCGGTAGCGCGATTTTAGTGGCTGACGCTCAGCACACGATGAGCGATGTTTGGGTGACAATTATGGTCATCGGCGGGTTGATCGGCGTTTGGCAAGGAGAGGTTTGGAATATACCTCAATTACAATTCCTGGATGTGTTTTTGTCTTTTCCTGTGGCTGTTTTGGTATTTAGCAGCGGTTGGAAAGTTTTAAGGGAAAATCTGCCTTGGTTGGTGGATGAAATGGCGATCGCACCGGAGGTTATTCACGCGATCGCGATCGATGTACCGGGGGTTGTCAACTGTCACTCGATCGCCTCCCGTGGCGTTGTAGGGCGTCAAGTATTTATTGAGATGCACATGATTGTGGATGCTGTCGATGTAGAAACAGCTCACCGGATTACAGAAGAAGTAGAAGCCCGTTTGGAAGAACGTTTCAGCCCTGTACGCATCTTAATTCACGTTGAGCCGCCGGCTTACGAGTCCGACCAAATTAGCTACGATTCTGAAAAATGAAGGCACAACCAGTGATTTTGACACGGATACACCGATTAATTGAAGAATCGGGAAAGTATTTTTACTTACGGCAATTCCTCCAATTTTTTAAATCCTATCAATCGGGTTAGAGCGATCGCACTTAATTTAGTTGCTGTTTTCCACAGGAAAAGGGGGGTTTTCCACAGAAATTGGCAAGTTTTCCACAATAGATCGATCGGCTGTCGTCGATTTCTGTCTTTCTATTTGTATAAATTCCAAGTATTTTGAATTTCTGTAGCCATTTTCCCCCGCAAATGCCAAGGTAGCAAAATCTCCACTTTTGAACCGAGATCTCGCAGCCATCTCAACGGGTAGTGCGGATGGAATTTTTACTTTATTTTATCTGGTGCTAGCCTATCTACTCTCGATCGTAGCGGAAATTCTCCTACTCTGTTTTAGCCGACGATTCTCTTAATTCAGAGAAAGATGAAGAAATGTTTCGATCGAGTTGGATTGGGGGGTGTGAGTGCGATCGCGCCTGAGTTGTTGAAAAAGCGAGCGCCTTCTCCTTAAATCAAAATTCAAGCCTCCAAAACCGCTCGATGCAGCCATTTCAAAACTGCATCGATGAGATTCGGATGGTTAGGAGAAATGCGTTTTACATTGTCGCATGGTCGATCGGTGATGATTGCGATCGTGCCTCCAAAAGCACTCAGTGCAGTTAGAAAAGGTTCGCTGAATTCGCGATCGATTTTAGAGTTGTAGAACACCAAAGCAACTCGTTTTTCTAGGTTTCTCAAATTCAGTCGCCAATAGGCTTTGAGCAGTGGCATAGTTGTGGGTGTTCCTTCTTGTCGTTCTGGACAACCTTGCTCTACCATTTGGATATAGATATCAGTGGCCGGATTATCTAGAGGGTTAAATTCGCTACCATCAATACAAATCAGTTGTACTGCTCGATCGAGTTCTTCATTATGGGAAACCGCAGACTGAAGAACTGACAATTGCTCAACAATGTTGAGGTATTGAGCAGTAGAAGAGTTAGCAACAGAGATGTTTTCAAGTGCCTCTAAGTCAGTACAGGATGGTTGAACACAACAAGCGTCATAAAATTCCGTATAACTCAAGTGATTAGCACAATGCCAAAGCAGTGAATAAACAATTATATATAAATCATTGTCTAACTTAGCAACTGCATCTTCTACATAATCCTTTAAACCAAAAACTAGCCTTTGCAGTTGTGGTTTGTGAGTAATTTGTTGTAATTCGTCGGCAATAAACCATTGAATTTGACTGTCTTTTAAATTGACGATTAAATTTACTAATTCCTCAATAATCGATTGTTTTGAGAATGTCTCCATTAGCAAAACTTTAATACAAATATGGCGTAACATATAATCTTTATTTGTTTGGATTATTTCAATTATTTTATCGGTGACTTCAAAATTAGTTTGTTTGATTTTGGCGAGCGCAACTTCTTCGGAATTAAATAATTTAAATGATAGTAACTTACCAATAACCCCTTTATCCAAAATCTTAGAATCCATTAAAACATTAATGATCGAAATATTTTGTAATTCGTATTGCTCATCTTCGTTTAATAAAGCATTAACTAAAAAATCAACGGCAATTTGCTTGAAATTATCATGTTTTAAAGCTATTTTTGCCACTTCTATGGCACGTCCCTCACGATCGTCTTTTAATAATTTAGGGATTGATACTTTTAAGCATTGATGCTCCGGGTTGATTTTAAATAAAACTTCCAAAAGCCTAGATTGTTCGTATAGTTCTAAATCAGTATTATTATTGATGACTTGACTTATAATATCACAGGCTTCTTTGGGAGCGTAATATTTTAACGATTCTATGATGAATTCCTCATAACCAGGAAGCATTAACTTGTATACTTTTGTTTGTATATTATCATCCGAGCAAACGAAATATACCCGTCCAATAATAAATTCTATGTCGCCAGATTGACACGAGTAAACTATATTTAATGGTAGAAGCTTAAGCCGATACATATTTTTCCATTTATCTTTCTTAAGATTGGTTATTGTGTCGATCAATTCTTTCTTTAGGACTGTTGAGATTTGGGAGTTTTCTAACCATAATATAGCTACTTCTAACCATTGATTTTCAAAAATTCTATAGCGCTCCATAAAAAATTGATAATTATCAATTACTAAAGATGCAAAATATTCCTGGAATGTAGGATGAAAAAATGCGTAAACAGATTCATCTGTTGCAGCTTCTCGATCTACCAAATTCAGCCAACCGAGATCCCAGGCTAATTTAAACAGCCTATCGCCCATTTCTTGCTGAATTAAACTCAGTGGCAACCGAAATCTAGCATCGCTATCCAATCCTGCTATAGACAAACGACCGAGGGCTTGATGTAATTCTTGTTGTAAACCTGGTTGAGTCGCCCAATCAATAACCGTTTGGGATGGTTTCCACTCATAGAAATAGCGGACAAAGTGTTGATAGAGTTCGGCTTTTGTTTCTGGTAATTCGGCTTGTTTATTCTGGCTGAATATTTGACACAGTAGAGATAAGCGAAGCGGATTTTTTACGAGTTGGCGGATGCGTTCCTTTTGGGGTTCTTGCAGCTTTTCCTGTAACTCCTGTCCCCGTTGAATATTTTTTGCTTCAGCAAACCACTGCTGAATAAAATCATCTACTTGCTCTTGTTTAAACTCCTGAGTTTTGTAAGTATTAAAGCCTGTGAGGGGATTGTTGAGACGGGCATCCCAAACATTGGTTCGACAGGTCAAAACAACTCGCACATTAGCCAACCAATCAGTAAGCTGGTTTTTGATTCCCTCTAAGGACAAACAACTATTCGCCCCTACAGCCATTTCATCGACACCATCGAGTAACAGCCACACTCCACCGTGACTCAACCGTTTTTGTAGAGATGTTTTGTGAGACTTCTCTACATCAATATCGGGATAAACCAGAGCCAGAGCTTCCGGTAACCATTCCTGAAGGATATAGTCTTTCAGTGTCTTTCCTTGCAAACTTGCCAGCGCAATGCAAATCGGCAAATCTTGATTATTTTCCTGAATGTGAGTGGCGATTTTATCTAACAGTGTTGTCTTTCCTGCTCCAGGTTCGCCGACAATAGCAATATGCTTATTTTTTCCAGTAGGGTTTTGTTCAATAACGTCAGTCATGAATTCATCATGTTCGTAAATTCGGGTAACGACTTCCGGTTCTAATTGATGCAACAGTTCCATAGGCACATTACCACTGCGACGCTGCTGCTGTTTCCGTTCGATTAAACCTAGCGGTACAAAAACATTGATTTCAAATCCCAATTCTGTCGCTCTCCGTCTGAAGCGTTGCTCCTCTTGCTGTTCATTTAACATTTCTTGGCAAACTCGCTGCCAATCAATCGCAATGTTTGGCTGTGGCTCTAGTTCGGAATTCTGCAAGTTTGAGTCATGTTCGGCAATAAATTTTATGGGTTCAAATCCTAATGCTTTAAGAATGGAGGTAGTAGAGTCCCTACCCACTGGAATTCCTCTGAGAAAGCGTTTTACTGTGCTAAGACTCACAAAGGTTTGATCCCTCAGATGTTCCTCAGTCCAGCACTTTTTGCCTCTTTTATCGAAAGTGTCAGGCTTCTCCAATTCAGCCATCCGTTGACGAACTTTATCCAAACCTGCGCCATCAATCCGAACAGTGCTAGATGCCATAGTTTGACTCATTCCTAAAAATCAGAGTGGAAAAAATTGAGAATTTTGCATCAGTTGCATAGCCCGCCAGGGGTTTAAACCCCTGGCTCATAGCGAAAGTCCTCTAAAAGAGGACTAAATGCTGACCCAAAAAAGCGCTCTTCTGTCCACTTAAGTGGACAGTAGCTCTTAGCCGTGGACTTGATTCCACGGCGGGACAACAGCACAGGCGCAAAATCTCAATCAAAACTATCCCTAGCATAGTCAGCATCAAGTTTCTTGACCAGTTCAGATCAGTTCACTTTTTTCTGAACCGTTTTGCTCTGGAGAAATCCAGTTGACCCCAATAGGCTTGAATCATTAACACTCAAAGGTTCAGCTTATGACAGCCTTCCAACTCAGCCTTTTCCCAGACGAGCCACCCACTCCCATCGACTCCCTTAACAAAAAGAGAAGGGTAAAACTCCCATCCCAACCAACTGTAATTGAGCAATCCTGCACAACCCATAGAGCCGCACAACTTTTGGAGGTATCCACCACAACTCTCTACCGCGCTCGGAAAGAAGGCAAACCTTACCAGAAGGGCGCTTGGACTGCTACCGCTCTTGGTGCAAACGCTTGGACAGTCGTCTACAACCCCTTTAATTCCCACTCACCCTAATCTGAAATAAAACTCATGCTATACGCCTTTGACTATGACAATTCTTTGTCTTCATTTCCCCAATTCCAAAGCGGAGAAATCATCAACGAGTTAGAAACGATCGCTATCGATATTCTAGAGATGATTTTAGGCGATCGCTTCCGTTACTGTCCCCAAGTTCCCCTAGAAATCATCTGTTCTCGTCCAGAAACTTTCACCCGTCTTCCCATTGAACTTTGGAAATTTTGGGTGAGTTCCAGAGTCGATATCGCCTTGATGGAACGCGGTTATTGTGCTAGTCGCAAAGCCAAACTGGTGATAGAATGTCAATCTCATTGGCACGATCGCCCAGAGGTGCAGGTGCGCGATCGCAAAAAAGCCCGACTCCTTGCATCTGTTGGCGTTCCCTTAGTATACCTGCGACCAATCGATCGAGATCGACGCTTCTATCGTTTCTACACTCCCAATGGACAAAAAGAAGTCTTCTACAACTCAATTACCCAACAAGGACGGACAGAACTGGAAGCATTTTTGCAACACTATTCAACACAGTTGACAGTTGACAGTTGACTCTTAGACTATAAATTTTCTGTGTAAGTCCTGTAATTAACACAGGACTTACAGAGGGCATCTATCCAAATCGAAAATCAATAATCGACAATGGTACTACTCCCACTCGATCTTTCCCGGCGGCTTAGAAGTAATATCGTAAACCACCCGATTCACCCCCTTAACCTCATTCACAATCCGATTCGAGATCAGTTCCAACAAATCGTAAGGAACCCGCGCCTAATCAGCTTTTGCTCTGATCTACTGAATACCTTGTACCACATATAAATGGAAGATGCTAGATGATTACAAATATCGATCGCAACTTGGACAACGGTACAACATGGGTGGGAGTTGTGCGGACAAGCTTTACTTCCTAAAATGTTAAAAATTGTGGAGGTCGGACATTTTTTAAATATAAGTTGGTGGCAGAATTATCTATCTTTAGCCCTGGGCGCATTAATACCTTTATAACCGGGTTTTTTACCCTTGTAAAAGGCTAATTATGCAGTTTGTTTGTCCATCAAACCCGGTTTCTGGCAACCCGTGCGTCCAGGAGTATATCTTCCTTTACAAAGGTGACTTGATTCCGATTTGTGGTATGTTTTCTGGGCGAGGGGATTTTTTAGGACAATGTTCGATATGAAACGTTTAAAATTAAAATCAATGCTGGCGGCGGCGATCGCGATCGCCTTTTGTTTAATTGCGATCGCCAGCTACGCCCAAGCCAACAAGACATTAACACTGGCGACTTCCCCAGACTACCCGCCCTATGAATTTAAAGATACGGCTGTTAGCGGCAACGAAATCATCGGTTTTGACATCGATATTGCCAAATATATTACTAAAAAATTAGGCTACGAACTCAAAGTAGTTGGCATGGATTTTAACGGCTTAATTCCCGCTTTGCAGGCGGGAAGAGCCGATTTTGTGATGGCTGGAATGACGCCCACAGCAGAAAGAAAAAAAAATGTTGATTTTTCTGACCTTTACTACGAAGCTCAAAATACAATTGTCGCCAATAAAGGCAGCAATTTGACCAAAGCTGAAGATTTATCCGGGAAAAAAGTAGGCGTTCAACTCGGAAGCATTCAGCAGGAAGCTGTGAAAAAAATGCCCGGTGTGCAACTGGCTGCTCTCAATAGGATTCCTGATATCATTCAAGAAATTAAATCGAACCGCATCGCGGCGGGAGTGATCGAGGATACTGTTGCTACGGGTTATGCAGCAGCGAACCCAGACTTGGAATTTAACACAATCCCGAATACTGAAGAAAGCGGTTCGGCGATCGCCTTTCCGAAAGGTTCGAGATTAGTTCCAGAATTTAACCGAGTCCTCCAGCAAATGAAAGCCAGCGGTCAAATTAAGGAACTAGCTACTAAGTGGTTTTCTCGACCGATTCCGCAAGAAGCTGCTCAAGCAAATCAGCCTGCGGTAGCGTCCAAGTTCGGGTTAGATTTTGGCAAAATCGTGCCGAGTTTGCCTTATATTTTGTCGGGGCTTGGGGTAACGCTAACTTTTACCTTGCTGTCGGCATTTCTCGGATTTATCTGGGGAATCGTCCTGTCTCTGTTTAAGATTTCTAGCATTAAACCGCTGTTCTGGTTTGCCACTGCTTACACCTCAATTTTTCGCGGAACACCGCTAATTTTGCAGTTGACGTTAGTTTATTTTGCAACACCGCAGCTTACGGGCTATAATATATCGGCGCTGCAAGCTGGCGTGATTACTTTTTTCCTGAATTCTGGGGCTTATATTTCCGAAACAATCCGCGCCGGAATTCAAGCCGTAGATAAAGGTCAAAAAGAAGCCGCAGAATCCCTTGGCGTTCCCTACAAACTGATGATGGGCGATATTATCTTGCCGCAAGCGTTGAAAAACATCTTGCCTGCATTGGTGAATGAAAGTATTGCTTTGCTGAAGGATTCAGCTTTAGTTTCAGTAATTGGCGTAGAAGACTTGCTGCGTCGCGCTACAATTGTGGGAGCAGAAAAGTATATTTACTTTGAACCTTTGATATTTGTCGGCGCAATTTATTATTTGATGGTGCTTAGTTTAACTTGGGGGGCAAATGTACTCGAACGTAGACTCCAAACTAGCAGTTAAGGTCGATCGCCTGTATAAATCTTTTGGCAATCTGAAGGTTTTGCGCGAGATAACTACTGAGATTCATAAAGGAGAAGTGATTGCCATTATCGGCCCTTCGGGGTGCGGCAAGTCTACTTTTTTGCGGTGTTTAAATTTACTGGAAATTCCGACTTCTGGACACATATACATTGACGGGGTGGATATTACTCGGCCGAAGACAGATATTCTGAAAATCCGCCAGAAAGTGGGGATGGTTTTTCAGCATTTCCACTTGTTCCCGCACATGACTGTGCTGCAAAATGTGATCTATGCGCCTGTAAAGGTGAAGCAGGTGGCTAAGGATGAGGCGCGTCTGAAGGGGTTAGAATTGCTGGAAAAAGTGGGTTTGTCAGATAAGGCGGAGGTTTATCCTTCTAAGCTTTCGGGGGGACAAAAACAGCGGGTGGCGATCGCCCGCTGTTTGGCTATGGAACCGGAAATTTTGTTGATGGACGAACCGACTTCTGCACTCGATCCTGAAATGGTTAAAGAAGTGTTAGATGTGATGAAAGCTTTGACGAAAACGGGAATTACGATGGCGATTGTAACTCACGAAATGGGTTTTGCGCGGGAAGTCGCCCACCGGATTTTGTTTTTGGATGGCGGAAAGGTGGCGGAAGATGTGCCGCCGCAGGAGTTTTTTAGTAACCCGAAGTGCGATCGCGCCAAGCAATTTCTGGAAAAAATGCTTTAATTCATATAACAATTAGAGTTTTTAACCGCAGAGGACACAGAGGACACAGAGAGAGTTAGAGGAGAAAGAGACTGTTGCGGTAGGCAGCGTCAGGTTGCAGATGCTTGATCGGCACAAAAATTCGAGTTCCGGGATACCCTTTGTTGCCGACCTGCATTAGTGGTGAGCCTGTTTAAATGAAACTGAAATCACTGGCGCTTATTATGCTAGCAGCAACTCCGTTTAAAGCAGCTATAATTTCTCCTGTTTCCCCAAACTGAATCAAGGTTGCACCGCTATTTTCAGTAAGAGTTAATTGCTCGAATGTCAAGCCATTAGCTAGGATCAGCAAATCTTTTCCAACTTCAAAATCGGCAATAATATCGATACCAGAATTGGCAGACAGTAAAAAGCGATCAATCCCAGCACCTCCAATTAAACAATCATCCCCCAAACCGCCAATCAGGGTATCATTACCTTTGCCACCAATCAAAGTATCATTTCCCTCGCACCCGTCTAGCAAATCATTGCCAGCACCTCCACTCAGATAATTATTGCCAGCACCTCCGCAGAGGGTATCATTACCATAATCGCCGTAGAGAGAATCCTCGCCTTCGCTGCCGAAGATTATATCATTTCCCTTGCCTCCCAATGCGAGATCGCTGCCTTTGCCACCGTCGATAAAATCATCACCTTCACCGCCAAAAATTAAGTCGTCGTCTTCTTTACCATTTATTGAATCATTGCCGCCATTTCCGAAGATGATATCTTCGCCTTCACCGCCAAAAATGATGTCATTATTCTTGCCGCCAAAAAGGATATCATCTCCCTGGTTGCCGTCAATAAAATCATGGCCTCGGTTGCCGTAAAGGAGGTCGTTTCCTTCACCGCCGTAGAGGTTATCATCCCCTAAATCCGCATCAAAAATATTCGGATTTGGACTGCCGTAAAAAGCATCATTTTCTGACGTGCCAAACTCAATTTCCTCGCTACCATTGCCGTTGATAATGTTGTCAGCTTGGTTTGGGCGATCGACTTTTGGATACTCAATAGTATGGCAAATGCAATCAGTATCACTTCCTGGTGTAACAACGGGTACTGATGGTGTTGGGGTCGGTGTTGGCGTCGGAGTTTCCGCAGGCGTCGGAGTTGGAGTCGGAGTCGGAGTCGGTGTCGGTGTCGGAGTTTCCGCAGGCGTCGGCGTTGGCGCCGGAGTCGGTGTCGGAGTTTCCGCAGGCGTTGGCGTTGGTGTTGGCGTCGGATTTTCTGCTGGAGTCGGCGTCGGAGTAGAAGTTTCCGCAGGCGTTGGTGTTGGCGTCGGAGTTTCCCCAGGAGTCGGAGTTGGCGTTGGTGGAGTCGGCGTCGGAGTTTCCCCAGGAGTCGGAGTTGGCGTCGGTGGAGTCGGCGTCGGAGTTTCCCCAGGAGTCGGCGTTGGAGTTGGCGTCGGTGGAGTCGGCGTCGGAGTTTCCCCAGGAGTCGGAGTTGGCGTCGGTGGAGTTGGCGTCGGAGTTTCCCCAGGAGTCGGCGTTGGAGTTGGCGTCGGTGGAGTCGGCGTCGGAGTCGGAGTTGGCGTCGGTGGAGTTGGCGTCGGTGGAGTTGGCGTCGGTGGAGTTGGCGTCGGTGGAGTCGGCGTCGGAGTTTCCCCAGGAGTCGGCGTTGGAGTTGGCGTCGGCGTCGGTGGAGTTGGTGTCGGTGGAGTTGGCGTCGGTGGAGTTGGTGTCGGAGTTAGTGGGTTGACGGTAATATCCACACGATCGCTATCGGTTTGAGCACCGCCTAATTCTGCCGATCCGCGATCGTTTGTCGTCAAAGTCAGCGTATCCGTTCCGCTAAAATTCGGATTCGGCGTATAAGTTAAACCCTCTAAAGCAGCATTAATATCAGCCTGTTTTCCCGTATAAATCAGGCTGTTGCTGCCATTCCCCGATCCGGTAACTCCCGTCAGCGACTTGAGTGTAAGAGTCCCGCTGGTAACGCTGAGATTAACTTCCACCGACTCGCTATCTGCATCCGATACAGAGATACTGTTGCCGTTGCTAGCCGAGAAGATGCGAGGAGTATTTTGATTCGTCGTTTCTTTGCCGATATCGGTCGAAATGTCTACACTCCAACTGGCAATATTTCCGGGAGTAGTAGCATTGGAAGCTTTACTATTCTCTTGGTTGGCATCAACTGCATACAATTTCCAAGTGCCGTTGGGGTTAGTTTTATTAAAAACAGAAAGAGTCGAACCGTAAGGCCCTTCTGGTGCCCCTGTCGGTGTTGGCGTTGGCGTATCGTTATACAAAAAGGGATAAACATCAAGAAAACCGCTCAGTGAATAGTTGGTCGGTTTGTAAGTTCCTGAAGCGATAGTTGGTACTGTAACAAAAGGAAAACTAGAAAGAAAAGAGGCTGCATTATCATCCAACTTCAGCGTGACGTTGTTGAGTGGTTCAGATGGAACGTGAGACATTAACACCACATTTTGTCCCTCGGGCCCAACTAGCAAGAGGTTGATGTTCTGCGGTCCACCATTGGCAGAGTTAGAAGTTTGAACATTGTTGAGAGTGATGGTAACGCTGTCTACTTTTCCTGTTACACCTGAAACGTCAATAGCAGACGGATAGGGTGTCGCTAAAACGTTATATACGAAGTCTCCGCTGTTGAGGGTAATGTTATTCGGGTTAGTTGTAGTGGTTGTGGTTCTTCCCGGTATTGAATTAATAGGAGATTGATTGCGACGAGAAAATTCCGAGGTATCGCCTGTGGTTTTATTAGTAGCAGTAGCAGCTAGAACCTGTTTGCCTGCTACTGGAGTGTAGGCGAAGTTGATATTACCATTGCCAGCGCTATCTGTAGTAACGTCTTGGAAGCCGAGGAAAGTTTGACCTTGACCTGCGCCTGCGGGGTCATAACTGGTATTTGCAAAGAATTCGACGCGGAAATTGGCATTAGGAGTGCTGTTGAGAATGCCGCTAACTGTGTTGCCGCTAACTGAGGTCAGAACCGGGTAATTTTGCAGGTTGTTGCTGCCTGTATCGGCGTCGCCTAAATCGTTGGAAGTGACACCATTATTACCGATTAAGTCAATTCCTAATCGTTTGTTGTTAAAAACGCTATTGCCTTGAATAGTGTTACTGGTGGCATTTTTACTAGCAACCTCCATACCGCTGCGATTATTGTTAGCAATGATATTACCTTCTCCAGGTGCAGTGCCGCCGATAGTATTATTCGAGTTTTTGCCTAAGATAAAAATGCCATCACCCTTGTTACCTAAAGCTATTGTCCCCGTGGCATCAGTCCCGATGTAATTGCCAGTAATTTTGGTGTTGGTGACTCCCCCTGACCCTGGTCCAGCAATAAATATACCTCCAATACCTTCGTTGCCAGAAATGACGTTGCGCGAGATAATATTGCCTGTTATGGGGGTGACATTAGGAGGATTGTTTTGAGTGTAACTTTGGATTCTGAGCCCAGCTAAAGTGTTGGCTACAGCAGTCGTACCGCTAATATCAGTACCAATGTAGTTGTCTTGGATGGTATTGTTGTTAGTCTGTACTCCAATGCCGTGACCTAAGCCGGAATTTCCGCCCTTTCCAAATCCGTTAATAACCAATCCTTGAATGGTACTGCCACTGGAATCTTCTGCGCCACCAAAAGGGCTTTTGCCTAAATCTAAACCATTAATATAAGGAAAATTGGCAGATGAGGCTGGTTGTTGTACTAAACTACCCTTGAGTTCGATAAGGGGTTTGCCAGCATATCCTGGTTGAGATTTGCCATCGATAATAACTGGGCTGGTGATGACAGGTAAGGCTTGACCGAAAAGGTTAATGGTATAAGGGCCAGTACCGGGAATGTTAAAGTTAATTGTGTCTAATCCGGGATTGGAATTGGCTTGTTGGATCGCATTTCGCAGAGAACCCGTAGCGCCATCTAAAGTATCGGTAACAGTATAGGTAGCCAAAACTGACGCATAATTTTGCATCGCGTTTGACTCGAAGGCTAGGGGCGATTTAATGTTGCCGATTTTTTCTTCTAGTTCCCAGTTGCCACCTAATTTTGCACTCCCTGTGAGATGCTTGGATGCGGCGATATTTGCACCAGTGAGGGATGCAATGCGGTGGAGGAAGTGCTTACCATCTACGGCTTGTTCATCGAGTCCGCTGGAGGTTTCAATTCTCGTTTCACCAAAGTATTCTAAGGCTAGTTCGCCCTCGATTCCGCCGTTCGTTTCAACCCCCGTCTCATAGCAAAAATCCTCTAAAGAGGACTGTTTAATGAAATTGTTTTTAGTCGGTTTCAACCGACTTTCGCTTTGAGACAGGGAATTTATTCCCTGGCGGACTTTCTGACAAGCGCGGGATGCTGCTGCTACATTGCAGCCGTAAATCAGGATGTCTGCATCCAGAGTTAAAGCGCGTCGCCATTGCTGCAATTGCTGGCTATAAGCTTCGACGTTATCGACAGACAGTCGGGTTTTACCGAGTTGCAAGCTTCCTGGTTCGCCGTGGGAAACTAGATGAATGCTGTCAATATTAGTGCGATTCGCTAAGACTTCGCTAATTTGTTCGACTCCATCTCTGTGCGAGTCGATCACTATTGCTTCTACTCCAAATTTCACTCCATCTAGGAGATTTTGATAGTCTGCTACTGCCGTATCGATAAATACTATTGTACTGGGGTTATTGGGGATCTCGCTCTTTTCCCCAAAACTCCCATTGCCCGCGTTGATTTGATTCGGAAGTTCGATCGCTCTTGCTGATAAAACTGGCATCATGGCTGTGTACCCTATATCCTAAAGTTAACAATTTTTCATAAATCCAGGACAAGCACACCGGAACTAAAAAAACCGTTTTCTTCACGGTATAAATACCTAAAACTGTAGATTTTATGAGAGCAACTCGGTTTGTTTGCAGGTCTTAAATTTATGGATTCAGACTCTATTGTTTGTGGCTTTTTTTCTTAGCAGCTTAAACAAATGAGTTGAGATTTTTTTTATTGACTCAACTATACCAGTATACGTACGTATACAAAAAATCTTAATAAAAATACATATTTTCGAGTCCTGCTAATCGGGGCAAGTCCGCTGGCCTCATATATTTTCCCACTCACCGACTGTGCCGATCGCGCTGGCGATCGAGTTTAGCTAAAAATGCACCCGAAACATCCGCCACAATGCTAATTATCCGATACAAAGCCACGGCACCCAGAATTATACCCGTAGAAAAGCGATCGGAAAGCAGGGCGATCGCTGTTGCTTCAAATACTCCCATTCCCCCCGGTGCACCAGGCACAACTAAACCGACAACAAACGCAAAACAAAAAGCACCGAACAAGTTGGGAATATTGCTAAATTCCACCGGAGTTAAAGCCGTTACAGTTAGCAAAAACCCGCAGCCCCGCAACCCGATAAAACATATTTGTCCGATTAACGGCACTAAAGGATAGCGTTTAATTGGCAAATTAATTTTGCGGCTGGACTTGACATTAGATGTTTTTTTAGATATATTGGAGGTAGACTCTACACGAGAATTCAGTGGATCGCCCGCAGCCTCCCCTGTATTTAAATTTTCCCTATTATTCTTTGATAACTTCAACCGCTCTACAAACAGAACGATCGGATTTAAAATTCGGGGATGAATCGCCGTTAAAATAGCAGCACAACCAACAATCCGCAAAAACCAATTGAATTTGTCAAAACAAATCAACCCAATCAAAACGCCCGCAGAAGCCATCAGCAGCGGTTCCAGCAACACGCTGAGAGTAGCAGCTTTCGGGAAAATACCTGCTTTTTTGGCGTCCAATATTCTACCCCAAAAATGCCAAATATTCCCCGGCAAATACTTGGCAATATTAGTTTTGAGAAAAACTTGAATCGCCCAGGCCGCAGTTACAGGTTGCCGGAATTCCCGCAAAATCAACATCCACACCCAGCCGACAAAAATTAGAGAAAATAAAGTGACGCCAAGGGCGATCGCCAGCAACGGAAAACTTTCGGCTCGAATTTGGATATTCGCGACTTCTCGCCAGTGAGTTAAAAAAGCTTTGGCAATAAATAAAAACGTCCCGCCTAAAATCAAATAGCGCAAATAAGGTTTTAAATGCGATTTCGCGAGATTGAAAAAATTCTGAATTCGATGCAAGTGTTGTTTTCCCATTTTCTGATCCCGATTTTGAATTTGGGATTAAGTTATACTGTTTTAGATTTTATATTTTAGATGAGCCAAGGCAGAATTGTGGTTGATTTACACGGCATGATATGACGGAATAAATCAGTTTGACCTGAAATGTTGCACCATTGTCAAGAACGAGCTCTCCGGCCCGTTCCACAATAACTCAACATTTTTGTGGAACAGGCATCTTGGCTGTTCCTAAACAAGTAATTGAGAATGGTGTAACATCTCAGTTTAACCTAACCTATGGACACTTCTACAGACAGTCCGTAATGCCCGCCTTACAGACTATTTAAGGCATTTTTAACCACAAACTAAAATTTAAAATCTAAAATTTAGATCGATATACCTCACTAGGAGTACATTTCTATGCCCGGCCCGAGCCCTGACGGTCTTTCCTATCTTTTAGATGATAGCCCCAATAGTTTCGCCTTGACTCCGGGCTTTTTGACTCCTTATCCTAACGGATTTTTTGCCCTCGGTGGCAACGATTTTATTGTCGGTTCGTCGGATGCCGAAATAATTAGCGGTGATAATGGTAACGATCGCATTCTCGGCGGTGGCAATTCCGATACGCTGTTCGGGGGTGCGGACAACGATGTGCTTAACGGCGGTGCCGGCGCAGACTTCCTGTTTGGCGATGTCGGCAGCGATACCTTGCAGGGAGGTAAGGGAGATGACGCCCTCAACGGTGACTCTGGCAGTGACGTTTTAGTGGGCGATGGTGGCAAAGATATGTTGACAGGGGGTTTGGGCCCAGATACCTTTGTCCTCCGCAGCAACTCCGCAGTCTCCGATCCGGTGGCTGCAGACGTGATTACTGACTTTAACAGTTTTGTGGATGCGATCGGACTGACTGACAATCTTACCGAAGCTGACTTGATTCTGGAAGAAATATCGATCGCCCCCGGTATTTCCAATACATTAATTAAAATTCGTCAATCCAATGCTATTTTAGGCTTGGTAGCCAACGCATCTCCACAAGACCTCGCCAATACATTCATCTCTGCAACTACCGTATTGGGCAACCAACTTGATCAAGCTCGCGATTTAGGCGTTTTGGGCGGCACTCAAACGATCGCAGACTCGCTTAGCAACGCCCGGCCAGACGGCCTTTACCGCTTTATTTTGCCTGCAACTAGCGACTTTAAATTAACTGTCAGCGGTTTGACGGCGGATGTTGACGTTGCTCTAATTAAAGATATTAACGGCGACAATTCTATTGACTTCACCGATATTATTGCTTCTTCTCAACAACCGAATTTATCGCCGGAGTCGATCGACATCAACGGTTTAGCCGCAGGAACTTACTTTGTCCGAGTTTATCAATACCAAGGCAGTACAGATTTCTCCCTCAATCTGTCAGCAACTCCTGCAACTGTTTCTCCTAACAATCCGAGCAACTTGCAGGGTTTTGACTCTCGTTTTGGGTTCGGTTTGGTGAATGCAGCGGCAGCAGTTGCTAAAGCTCAAGGTACTGCAACTTTTCCTGATGTTCCCGACTTGGGCGGCGAGGATTGGGGCAGAGATTTAATTAAATCTCCAGAAGTTTGGGCCCAAGGCTTGACGGGAGACGGAATTGTGGTGGCAGTTATCGACAGCGGAGTTGACTATAATCACCCGGATTTGATCGGGAATATTTGGAGCAATGTGGGGGAAACTGGTGTTGATGCGATCGGTCGCAATAAAGCTAGCAACGGGGTTGATGATGACAACAATGGCTTTGTTGATGATTTCCGGGGATGGGATTTTGTCAACAACGATAATGACCCGATGGATGATAACAATCACGGCACTCATATCTCAGGTTTAGTTGCTGCGAAAAAAGATGGGGTTGGGATTACTGGAACTGCTCCAACTGCGAAGATTATGCCTTTAAAAATACTCGATAGGGTCGGGGTGGGTAAAATTCGGGATGAAATTAATGCAATTAATTATGCGGTGGCAAATGGAGCAAAGATCATTAATGTGAGTTTGGGTGGCCTACAGTTGAATGTTCAAGAATTGGATGCGATTCGAGTGGCTGAAGCTCAAGGCGTGATCGTGATTTCGGCGGCGGGAAATGATGCTCGCCCACAAGCAGATTATCCGGCTCGGTTTGCCAATGAGGTAGGAATTGCTGTCGGTGGTGTTACCCGAAATGGCTTGTTTGCAAATTATTCTAACCGGGCGGGTGCGGAGACAATTAATTACTTTGTTGCTGCAGGCGGCGACGCTGGCACGGCGGATTCTGGTGACATTTATTCAACTGTGCCACTTTCTCAACCGGGGATTCCTTATCGATATTTTGCGGGTACTTCAATGGCAGTGCCACAAGTATCCGGCGTGATAGCTTTGATGTTGCAAGCTAATCCGAATCTGACTCCTGCTGATATTAAAAGGATTCTTGCGGAAACTGCGAATCGAGCGGTTTGAATTGGATTTTGTGCGATCGCGATCTACAATCCTCAATCTTCTACCAATTATTAAAAGAAAACCGTGGGGACAGGGCAATGCCGTGTCCTACTCCCCGCACCGGACACGGCATTGCCCTGTCCCTACTTTTGAGAATTGGTATTAAAAATTGGCGGCGTAAGTTAAGTCAAATTGGCGGAGCAGAGTGATGCAGCAGTAGCTTGGTCGATCGAATACTAACTCGTAATTTATCTGGCCGTCTATTTTGGTGATCGGCTGCTTTAAAGGGATGCCCTGAATGTCGTATTGCCGGCGTTCTAAGGCACTCCAGTCGATAATTTTGAAGTCGATTTGGTTCTGTAACTCACTTGCGATGAGATATAGGTGCATCTTGTCTTGAACTTTCCCAGTCAAGGGAACTTTTATTAACACTGACTGGGTGACGAGGGGTTTTTGGTCGTTGGGATGCTTCTGGGTGTGGCAGCTTTTGAATTCTATATCGTAAGGTTCTACCTTGAATTTCTCTCCACTGGCGATCGCAGATGAGTGCAAATCTTTCAGGCACTTTTCAAGGTGAGGAATCAGCCCTAAGTCTGGATCACACAGCAGTTTACGAATGTTGGAGGTTTCAGTGACTGTCATTTGAGATTTTTGATGTTATTTTTTTATTCTTAACTTCTAGCTTACCACGAAAAGCCAACCTATCGAACTCTACTTGCGACATACTTCCATAAATGCCGTTTATAGGCAGATTTCGCAGTGAATAAGACATTTATTTCTGGGCAGCAAACCCGTGTTTTTTGCTTCATGTTTTAGATTATTTTTTGGTAATTTTCCACAGATTAAGCTCAACATTAGTGTCAGCCGGATCTATTTGATAGTTTTGTTGCTGAATTGCCAATCGCAAAGTAGAGGACGGTCTGTATAAAAACAACTCACTGAAACCGCTGGGAATTTGCGGGGGTTGGGGTTTTTTCTTTGCCAATTCTCGATTTTTGTAGCAAGATGTGTAACAGCGGGGTTCTATTAGCAGTTTGACTTTTGGTTCTAGGTAATAACTTAAAGGCATAATATATGCGATATTGGCATCGCTGATAAATAGGGGGTTGCTGGCTTGATTGACAACCCCAGCTACTTCCAAAGCACCCAACCAACCGCTTCCTTTATTCCACCAAATATCTGCTTGAGAACTAACTCCACCGGATATAATACCTGCGGAAAAAACTGTAACTATAACAATTTTCCACAGTTTTTTCTGTTGGAAGTTCTCCAAATTGTTACTAATTTTCGCAGACAGCAGGTAAGCCACTGCTAGCTGAATTCCCACATAACAAGGAACTAAATATCGCGGATTTGCCGATCGCCTTCCACCCTTAATTATATCAGGTACTGCTAAAAACAAAGCAGTTGTTGCAATTAATAACAATACAATCAACCACACTCGCTTTGGTGTTTGTCGGCATAAATAATAAATGGCATAGCCGACTAAAGCTAGAATCATGATACCAACTGGAATTAGCAAGGCTAGTTCTGTGGCGTTGGCAGTTCCATCAATGCCAATATCAAAAAATGCTATGCTTACGGAACCAACCCACCTGCTGACTAATCTTAAGTAATTTGTTTGTTCTGCCCATGCTGTTGTGCTTCTAACTTGATTGAAGTTTTCTACAGTATTTACCAGGGAAGGCATGAAGCCGATCAAAGCGATTAAAGATGCTACATAATAGGAAATGAATGTTTTCACATCGCGCCAGTTGGCAATAACTGCGACGTAAATTGCGTGGGCGGCAGCGACGCAGACAAATAACAAGTGGGTGTAGAATCCCAGTGTTGCTGTGCCTGCATAAAGCGCCCAGGAAAGAACGAGGGCGACAGCATTTTGGTCAGAGCGCATTGCTCGCAGCAAGGCTGCACTGGATAAAATAGTAGTTAATGTCCACAAACTGTACTGTCTTGCTTCTTGGGCAAATAGGATGTGGTAGGGAGAAATTGCGAAAATTGCGATCGCCATCCACGCTACGGCTGAAGATTCAAATAACTCCCAAGCCAGCCAATAAATTGCGGGAAATACTAGCAGGCTAATCACGGCGGCCAAACTTCTCATTGCTGCAACGGAACTGCCGAACCATTGCGCCCAATATCGCGCTAGTACGTAATACAGAGGGGGGTGTTGGGGATCTTCTGTTGCTAAAGAATGTAGCGTGTCAGTTAAATTGTGTTCTGAATTTATCTGCTGATATTTTTGTAAATCCGCAGGCGAGGTTATTTTCTGGTACGAAATTTCTTTGATTATTTCGACTTCGGTGTAGCCAGAAACTCTCAAAGAAGTATATGTTTCGTCGATCCAGTAAAATTTGCGATCGAGATTGGCGAAGCGAAATAAAATACCGATGACTAATACGGCGATAATTAAAAATCGCAGCCACTTGTCAAGTGCAGGGTTGTGAGAATTTAGTCGATCGCGATCTTTCGTAGATTCCATTTTATAACTAGCTAATCTCGCACAAATTTTTTCTGTTACCCCCCCCGTAGGGTGCGCTAGGCGCACCCTACTAACTTAACAGCTTAACAGCCAGAGAAAGGACTTCAGTCCTTAGTGCGAACAAAGGAATGATTAATCATCCACTCCTTCAATCGGCGCAAAACCCTGCCGCTGAATATTTTCGGTTATGGTGCGGGGTTCGAGGAATTGCAGCAAATAATCCGGGCCACCCGCTTTAGAACCAACTCCCGAAAGTTTGAATCCTCCGAAGGGTTGCCGCGATACCACAGCCCCGGTAATTCCGCGATTTATGTACAGGTTTCCGACTTCAAAATCGGATGCAGCTCGATCGATATGTGAAGGCGTGCGAGAATACAATCCGCCGGTTAAAGCAAAATTCGTGCCGTTAGCAATAACAATCGCTTCGCTGAAATTTTTTGCCCGAATCACCGACAAAACTGGGCCGAAAATTTCTTCTTGGGCGATAGTTGCTGTCGGCGATACTTCGGTAACAATGACTGGGCCGACAAAATAACCGGTTTCTGGTGCCGGCATTTCTAAAGCTATGTTAGCTTCGGCGCGACCTTTTTCGATGTATTCGCGGATGCGCGAATGGGCATTTGCATCGATCACAGGGCCGACTTGAGTGCCGGGATTTTCTGCTGGGCCGACATTGAGCGATCGCGTCGCTTCTACCAATCTTGCCACAAAATTATCGTACACTGATTCGACTACAATTACTCGCGAACAAGCGGAACATTTTTGGCCACTGTAGCCAAATGCCGAATAAACTACGCCTGCAACTGCTTGGTCTAAATCCGCACTTTCATCGACAATAATTGCATTCTTGCCGCCCATTTCCGCAATTACTCGTTTCAGGTGTTTTTGTCCAGGCTGCAAAATCGCAGCATCGGCATAAATCTGACAGCCCACTTCCTGAGAACCGGTGAAAGTAATCATGTGAACATCAGGATGTTTCACCATGTAAGCGCCGACGGTTGAACCTTTGCAAGGCACGTATTGAAATACCCCTTTGGGGATTCCGGCTTCTAGCAAAATCTCTGTGATTTTTGCTGCAATTACTGAGGAAACTTCCGCTGGTTTGAGCAAAGTACAATTACCAGCTACCAGCGATGCAACTGTCATGCCGACGGGAATTGCCAGGGGGAAATTCCAAGGTGAAATGATTAAAGAAATGCCGCGCGGCTGATAGCTGTAGCGGTTAGTTTCTCCGGGAATGTCGTAATTCTTCCCTTGTTCTAACCGTTCCATTTCGTCGGCGTAGTAGCGGCAAAAATCAATAGCTTCGGAGACTTCTGCATCGCATTCTCTGACAGGTTTGCCGACTTCAAACACCATCCAAGCTGATAGTTCGTGCCGCCGCTGTTCCATCAATTCTGCAGCTTTGCGGAGGACGCCGGCGCGCTGGCGGACGGGGGTTTTTCGCCAACTGGTGGAGGCTGCTTTTGCTGCTTCCAGGGCTTGTTTGGCCTGTTCTTCGGAAAGCAATCCGATGTTGCCAACTACTTCTGTAGGATTGGAAGGGTTGAGGGAATTAACTGTTGCTTCAGTATTTTGGTACTCGCCATTGATTAGGGGTAAATAGGTTTTACCTAAGTTAGCCCGCACTGATTTGATGGCTGTTTCTGCTTGTTGCCGCAATTTGGTATTAGCGTAGTCGGTATCGGCAACGTTGGGAAATACTTTGCTGTAAACTAGCTGGTCATTTCCATTAGCAACGGGCGCGGCTAACAATTGTTCGATCGGCATTTCTTCGGAACTTTGCCGGATGAAAGAACTGTTGGCGGTATTTTCCAGCAAACGGCGGATCAAATAAGCCATTCCCGGCAGCAAATCGCCGTAGGGGCAGTAGACTCGGACGCGATAACCCCGATCGACCAAAAGCTTAGCCAATTTGTCGCCCATGCCATACAGCACTTGCATTTCAAAGCGGCGGCGCGGGATGTTGAGAGTTTCGGCAATGGCGATCGCCCTGGCTTGCGATCGCACATTATGACTGCCAATAGCTGCATACAAATATTCGTGATTTTCGAGCAGCAACTGCGTCATCTGCTCGAAATTGGCATCGGTAGCAACTTTGTCATTGTAGACCGGCTGTGGCCAATCTTTCTGCATCGCTTTGATAGTTTCCTGATCCCAGTAAGCGCCTTTTACCAGCCGCACTGTTACTGGATTTCCGCGTTTTTTTGCCCAGGAAATCAGGTTTCGCAAATCTTGAGCACTGTCGCGCAAATATGCTTGCAATGTAATTCCAATATCCGTGCGACTGCGAAACTCTTCCTCTAACAATAAATCTTTGAGAATGCTCAGAGTCAAACTCTTGTAAGCATACTGTTCCATATCGAAATGAACCGCCGCGCCCAACTCGTTCGCGCGACGCAGTAACAGGCGAATTCTCTCGCTTACTTTCTCCTCACTACCTTTAGCATCCAACGGGTCAAACTGAGAATAAAAAGCTGTTAACTTTACCGATACTTGCACTCGCGGCAGAGTTTCGCCGTCTGCTTTGTCAATTGCATCTACCTGCGGCCAATTCTTCGCTGCCTTCGCCAGTTCCTCCATCAATTCCAAATATCGGTTAAGATAAATTTGCGCCTCAGTTTCAGTGATGACAGCTTCCCCCAAAAGGTCAACTGTAAAACCCATTTTATCTTTGCGAAGTCGCTCTAAAGTTTTAACTACCTGCTTGATATTTTCCCCAGAAATATACTTGTGCGCCAAAGTTTCCACCGCAGGCGCAACCGTCGTCGCAGCCAATTGTCCAGGAATCGAATCGGCGTTAGTAAAATTGAGCAATTTTTTCAATGCTTCGGGCAATTCTACCTCTTCAGTGGTCAGGTATTCTTGCAAGTGGCGGGCAATTTCCGGCTTGCTGCGGAGGGCCGGCAAACAGTCAATAAATCGAAACAACTGCACCCGCAGTCCGGGGCTAGCCATAGCCCAATCCATTAGTTTGTCGTCCCAGCGCATTTGGTCTTGCAGTTGACCGAAAAAAGATCGCTTTTTGTCTTGAGTTGCCTTCAGTATTTCTTTGGCAATTTCTTGGGTTTTTGCTTCGTAGATGCTTGGAGATATTTGTGCAACCATTGGTAATTAGTAATGGGTAATTTGTAATTGGCAACCAGGGCGGGTTTATGTATTGTGTAACTACCCCCTGATACAATTATAGTTGCTATTTGACTTCAATTTTAACTTGGTAGTTTGCTTGGCGATCGCCTGAAATTTCAATAGTATAATCGCCACTACTGGCTAGTTGACCTTGCCACTGACCTGTGCTGTTAGCAGTACCTAAGTTTTCACCGTTAGGAGCAATAATTGCGGCGCTAACTTGACCTTCTTGAACATTAATTGTCATGCTTTGGCCGCTATTGCACTCCAGTAAGTAGCGCCTGGATAGGTTGGCTCGCAAACTATTGCTCAGAGTAGTTCCCGTAGCACCGGCTGGAAAGTAAACTCGCTCAGTTACAGGGGTTTCAACCGCAGCGGGAGTTGGAGTTGGAGAAGGCAACGGCAACGGCGACGGTGACGGCGAAGCAAGTTGCGGAAGTCCAGACAGAGAGGGTATTTGAGTGGGACGGGGCGACGGAGAGATTGTGGGGGGGAGTCCATTTCCAGGGGCTGGGGGAAGTCCGGGCCGGCGGTTGAGGGGCGCTGTTGCGACAGGGGGAGGGCTTTCGGGGAGGGGTACGTCAGCGGGTAGTTTGATTTGAAGGTTCGCTCTTTCCTGATACATTCTCCACGCTAGCAAACTGCCGAGACTCAGGACCGAACCGACTAACATTCCGCTGAGAAAAACTGCTAATATTTGCCACGAGCGAGCTGGTTTTGGTTCAGGGTTGGCAGTTGGAATTGTTGGAGGCGGATAACTTGCAAGTGGAGTTGTTTCCGGCGCGATATCGGCGGCAATTGGAATTGTTTCGGTTTCGTCGATTGGCGCTGAAATATCTTTGGTCGCGGCAATTTCAGCGGGAGTTTCTGCCGGTGCGGAAGTTGAATCGCCACTGGCAATTTCACTGCGCTCGAACTCATCGCTGGCAGTGGAAATTGTTTCCGGTTGCTGAGTCAAAATTTGTTTTTTTTCCTGTTCGTCGCTCATGGGGCTAAATTTATTTTACCTTTAATGTCGAAAGAATGCTCACACCGTACCGTAGGTCGGTGTTGAGATGAATGGAGACCAACAAATAAACGCGCGGAGCGCAACCTTATGGTAAAATAAAGCCATAAAGTTAATCACTTGGTCATGTTTGTACTCGAAGCCAAACTCAGAGGTTCGACAAGACAGTTTGCCATCATCGACGAGATGATACGCACGGCTGGCTTGGTCAGAAACAGTGGGTTAATCGCAAAAAGAAAGGCTCCAACAAGCGTAAAAAAGCGATTAACAAACTGGGAAAAAAACACCTGAAAGTCTCTCGCCAGCGTAAAGACTTTGCCGTGAAATTGGCAAGGTGCGTGGTTAAATCTAGCGATTTGGTGGTGTTTGAAGACTTGAAGGTGCATAACATGGTTAAAAACCATCGCCTTGCCAAAAGTATTAGTGATGCGGCTTGGAGACAATTCTTTGAATGGTTGGAATATTATGGGCAAGTATTCGGCAAAATTGTCATTACCGTGCCTCCTCAATACACCAGCTCTGAATGCAGTTCTTGTCATCGAATTGTCAAAAAGTCTCTGTCCCAAAGAACTCATGTCTGTCAATGTGGATTGACTCTGGATCGGGATGAAAATGCTAGTCGCAACCTTTTGGCAAAAGGATTGGAAATTGTGAGTAGGGGGGGACACTCCCGAATTAACGCTCAAGGACATTTGAACCTCTGTCAAATAAGTGAAAGCTTGCTTGATAAGTTTGGTGGTTGATTTGGGAACCCCACGCTGTATGCGACAGCATCAGCGTTGGGAGGATGTCAGAAAGACCGCTTTTAGACATTTTACGTTACTGGTGCGATCGCCTGCACTGCACCCATACGGCACGGCTATTGACAAAATGCCGTCCGTGTCGATCGAGAAATCTCTCTGCTGGGGCGATCGCAATTTACCAATTTTTGGTAAATATTGAGCACAAATTGCGATCGCAACTTACTATAGCAATCCTAAATCATTTGTGAATTTCTTACTCCCTCCCCTTGGTAAGGGGAGGGTTGGGGTGGGGTAAAAAATTTACGACTCATTTAGGATTGCTATACCGGACTCAATTATTAGGCAAAGACTGCCAAAAAGGCCGCTCTTCTGGCTTCCTCACAGTATTCGTCGCAGACTGCACGTTTCCTTTCAATTCTTGATAATACCTGTCATCCAGAAAACTAACGCTGACGCCCGCAGGAAGCAGCAGTTGGCGCAATCTTTCCTGAGTGTAATCTACACCGTCAATCATTGGCCCGCGCGGATTTGAAACTAACAACTTGCCGTTAACTGGCACCGAATTGACCATATTCGGCCACCAAGCATAACCGCTGTAGCCAAACATCACCGGAACTTGAATAATTTGGTCGTCTCCGAGTAAAAACTCTCTTTTCAACTTCTCTATAATCGGATTAAGTTTCTGATTTTGCAAATAGAGATTGTGTTGAATTAAAGCGCGATTTTGCAAGGCGGCGCTGACTGTTGTTTGAGTGCTCAAACCACGATTGATCGCCACATCGCCGTAACCTCTTCCCTCCAATTCTTCCAACAGCTTAACTCCGGCTTCGGGACTGGCGATCGCCATTACATATTGTCCGGGAGTTTGAGTGGGAATAAAATTGATAATTTCATCGACTTGGCGAGTCAAAAGCCAAGAAGTATCAATATCCACTGGCGGCCCTTGAATTCTCTGAGCTTGAATAAAATCAAGTACCTCTGGATTAAAACTAGCATTTCCCGAATTCCCATAATAAACTCGACCCATTGGGTGTCCGGGAATCGGCGGTGTCACCTGCAAATTACCGTATCCGTCAGACCACTGACTTACAGGATCTAAAGAACGAGGATTGCCAATTTTAACTACTTTCAAATCCCGGTCTTGAGTTGATTTAACAGGCGGGTTTTTCTCTGGCTCGCTATTGGTTTTTAGGGCTACATTAAACAGGCGTACTTCCGATTGTTCGGGGAGTTGAACGTAGCCGTTTTTCTGGGTATCTTGCATCCAAGTGTGATCGCCCTGGAGAATTTTTACTTTGGCGCCCGTGGGTTCTACTGCTTGTTTTAGTTGCGAGATAAATTCGCTGTTGACCGCGCCTCTGTCGCTGACCTGAACTTCAGTTACTGGTGCTGTATTGGGCGCTATCATCCAAGGACTAACGCCCATTTGAATAGTTGTAGATGCGATTTCTTGACCGTTGTTTTGGGCAGTTGCTTTAAGATTAACAGTGCCGTTCCAGTTGCGATCGGCAAATTGTTTAGCTTCGACACCTAAAACAATATTCGTGCTGAAAACTAGAGGTTTAGCACCGGATATATCTACAGGTTGCCAGCCGTCGCCCGTCTTCTGGAAAACGCTGATGTGAGGGCTAGCAATGCTGTCAGCCGTGATAAATAACTGAGAGGTTTTGAAGTTTTCAGACAGGTTCAAGTTAACTTGAGAAAGCATTGCTGCACGGCGGGGAGCGCTAACTTTGGTTTGTTTCCAAGTCGGTATCTTGCCGCGATCGTTATTGCGATCGTTAAATAAAATTAGCGCGCCCTTGGACAAAGACCATTGTTCTTTTCCGGCGTCGTCTTGCTCGTTAATTTGGCCATCTCGGTTGGTATCTCCCGCAAAGAAAAAGTTCGGCGACGACGCGGCGGGTGTAACTGGGGTGGGGGTTGGTGTTACAGTTGATTCAGGAGTTGGTTGAGGAGTTGCTTGCTGATTTCTCTCTAACTCTTGTCTTTCAAGTTCTTGTCGGGCTAATTCTTGTCTGGCTAACTCTTGCCTTTCAAGTTCTTGTCGGGCTAATTCTTGCTTTTCAAGTTCTTGTCTTTCAATTTCTTTACGGGCTAACTCTTGCCTTTCAAGTTCTTGTCTTTCAACTTCTTTACGAGCTAATTCTTGCCTTTCAAGTTCTTGTCTGGCTAACTCTTGCCTTTGGAATTCTTGCCTTTCAACTTCTTTACGGGCTAATTCTTTCCTTTCAAACTCTTGCCTTTCAAGTTCTTTACGGGCTAATTCTTGTCTTTCAACTTCTTTACGGGCTAATTCTTGCTTTTCAAACTCTTGCCTTTCAAGTTCTTGTCTAGCCCGGTCTTTTTTCTCTTGCTCTTTTCTCTCTATTTCTCGACGAGCAAATTCTTTTTTCTCTTGCTCTTTGCGGGCTCGCTCTCTTATCTCTTCTTCCTCTGCTCTAATTTTCTCAATAGAACGTGCAACTTGCATTTCATAGGTAGCGACACTGAGGTTTCCTTGGTATTCGATGGTTTTGTCGATCGCCCCATCGGCCAAAAAAGATTCGTGAGGAATGAGTCGCAGCGTATTGATAGCCAACTCCCACAGCCGCTGAGACTGTTCCCAAGTAGCAGAAGAAGGATTAGAAGTGCGTCCAATTTCGACTGCTTTGGCGGCTAATTTAGCAGCATCGTCCCAATTATATTTGGCTCTTTCTTCTATTTGAATCTGACTTTGAACATTTTGGAGTTGCTGCGTCAGAGTTTGGGATTGCTGACGGTGGATTGCTGATTTCCAAAGTTCACCAGGAAACGGGGCGCTGTCGGAAGTTTTGGCAAGGTTATCTAATTGTACTTTCAGCCGATCGCGCAATTTGTAGAGTTCGGAAAGGGATTGCGGAGTTTCGCCCTCTGACTGTCGCCCAGAGAGTGCGAGTTGGTAGTTTAGGGAAGGTTGAGCCACTGTTGTGGGGACTGCAACCCAAATAATACCGATGACGACACCGAAACCATTGATAATGGCGATCGCAATATATCGAACCCAGCGCATATAGTTTATCCTCAGACACGCCAATAATTTTACCTAATCTTGGGAGCAATGGGGGATTTAATTATAAGGTTGTTGGGTCGGGAAGGGCGATCGGCTTTTTTTCATGTCGAAGGACGGTTAACTCGAATCAATTTACCGTTCAAAGTATCGATCGCAGAAATAGCCTCATTAATTCGGGTCGCCTGTCTTTCCCAGTTGCTATCTTGAGTACAAATGATAATACCAGCATGGTTGGGTTGTGAGCGATGCAGTCGAATGAAATCCCCTCGATTGAGAGTCAAAACTGCTCGCTCATTACTCACTGCAAAAGCCAATACATCCTCATCAGGAATTCCTAATCCTGCGTTTCCGGCTTCTTGAACTGTTAAAACATCGTGACCTAAAGGTCGAAGAAACTCAACTACTGGCAACGGATACTGTTCGTCTGCATAAAGTCGCGCCATGTTTTAGGCTTCCTCATTTTCTTTGATTGCTTGTTCAATTTCTTCTGGGTAAGCATCAGCATAAGCCCAAGCATTGACTAAATCAGCCGCAGTCAAATGGGGATAGCACTTAAAAAGTTCCGCATCGCTGCATCCGAGACGGCGATAACCCACCAGTACCCAAACTTGTATGCGAGTATTGCCGACACAGGCATCCCCTCCACAGACACCGGGAGTCTTTTTAATGCCTAAAGAACCGTTAGTTAAATTTTGAGTTAGGATGCTGATTAGTTTAGCTTTATCAGCGAGATTTAAGGTTAAGACTTGAGTTTCTAATTCTTGTATAGTCATAAGTGCGATCACCGGAATATATTATCTAGATTATAGCAAATTCCCGCCATGTTTTATGCGGCCTCATTTCTAGTGATCGCAGCTTCAATTTCCTCTGGGTGTGCCTCAGCATAAGCCCAAGCATTCGCCAAATCTGCTGCACTCAAATGAGGAAAGTCTTGCAAAATCCGCACATCACTTGCACCCAGAATGCGATAATTTACCAGCGACCAAATAGGTATGCGAGTCTTGGCAATTCTAGCATCGCCACCGCACACGCCCTGAGTTTTTTCTATTCCTTGCCAAGTATTGCTTAAACTTTGAACTAATAGCTGTATTGCCTGAGTTTTTTCAGCGGGAGTTAAGGCAAGGAGTTGTTTTTCTAATTCTTTCAGTGTCATTGTTTACCATCTCATAAACTTTACTCTATGGGGAAGCCAGGAATCAGTAGATCGATTTCTACCATCAGTTGCATGGTTTCTTTGAGCGCAACTACCACTTTTTGATAGTGCAGTACATCATCAAAAGATAAGGTGCGTTTGGCTTTCTTACGGTCTTTGAGCCATTTGTCTAAAACCTGATAACCGCCAATTTTAAACTCCCAAACTTCGGGGGCGATGCCTTCAAAATAGCGGGTTTTGTTGATATAAACTCGTTGTTCTGCGGGTTTATAGGTAACTTCGGTAACGGCATTGTCACCATCGCCACTCATTTTAGTAATCAGCTTATTCAGCTTTTTCGATTTCATCAGGTGCAGGTCTACCAATGCCTGACCTTTTGCACCCAAGTCTTTAAATAGCTGGTCGTTGCTGGTCAAAGGCACACGGGGAAAGTCGATTTTGAGGAATTCGGCGTAGCGTTGGCGATAGGTGGGGCTATGGAAGATGGCGTAGATGTAGTAAAAGATGGCTTCTGGGGTGGGGACGTAGCCAAGTTTTTCACGAATTGCTTTAATGAAATCCGATGACAAATTCGGAGATTTTTCCACAAATAAATTACCTTGATTGTTTTGAGTGTCAGGGTAAAGATAGAGAGGAAAAGCATTACTACCATCTTTCAACTCAACAAACAATGCTGGGGTTGGGGTGTTAGAGATAATTGCATGCGCCCATTCTTCAGCTTTTGTTTGTCTACAAACATTGATAAAATAATTTTCTGAAATTGAATGTTGCTGAAAAATCAATCGAGGACGATCCATTATAATCGAACTAAAACAGCAAAATCTTTTATCAAAAGGGCGATAAAAGCACTCAATAATTGAGCTTTCCCAAGTGGGATTTTGACGTACCTGAGTTCTAACAGTTGCCACGTTCCATGTCTGACTATCTTCAATAAGATATTTAACCTTTATTTCATTGTCTGTGAGTTGGCGATTTTGAAGGTCATACAATCTCTGTTTCATTTCCTCCTTTGAAAAGCTGAGCGCGAAATGATCTCGATGACTTTGAAAACCCAGAGTGTTCACAGGAAGAATTTTAGTAATTTGCCAGCCTGTGTTGTACTCAGCTTTTACTTTTGAATTTTGTTGTATGAAAAAATACTCTGGTGTCTGAGGTTCAAGCATTTCCCATTCAACTTCATCAATATCTAGCAAATTTAAACTTTCATATTTAGATGCGCGATCGCCCCATAACTCTGCATGGTGAACTTTAGCGGGTGTATCCTTTCCAGGTGCTTTAACAAAAATTCCAATACTCACACCCTGTTGAATATCAAAGACATTTTGATCTGGTGAACCATCGGGAGAAACTTCTTTCTTCTTAGAATTACCGTGTAAATCTAAAATGTAGATATCAGTAAAGGTTTGCATCAAGTTCTGGCGCATTCCTCGAAACGTTGGATTATCCAGATAACTGTGATTAGTAACAAACGCTAAAACACCATAACCAGTTTCACTGACTCGCCATTGTCCAAAGCGAATGAATTTAACATAATCATCTTGCAACCATTTAGGATTCTTTTCACCTAATGGCACACCATCCACATAGTAATAATCTTTAACTAAACCCGCGATCCACTCGCTTTTATTTGCCGAATGTCCTGAATAGGGCGGATTGCCCAACACCACCATCACAGGTGTATCTCGTTTTACCATCGAAGCTTCATTTGCTTCCTGTGCCACAAACTGACCAAACAAAATCTCTGACTTTTTCATTGCCTCATCTAGCGTATTGGTGAGGTAAATACCTAATCGTTGTTTGCCCTTAAATTTGTAACCAAGTTCTTCAAGTTCTAGCCCTAGCTTGAGGTGAGCAATGGCATAGGGAGCCATCAATAACTCAAATCCAAACAACCGATTCAGCAAATTGTCTCGCACATAGCTATCCCACTGATTCGCCATGCCAATTTCTTCTAAATTGCGGTAAATTTGCTTCACCACTTCATACAAAAACGTACCCGTACCCGTTGCAGGGTCGAGAATTTGTACTTTCGGCTTTTGTGTTACTGGATCTTTGGCGTTATCAGCTAATCCCAATGGCAAATCGAAGCGGTCTTTGAGAATGGCATCAACCGATCGCACAATAAACGACACCACAGGTTCCGGTGTATAATAAACCCCTCGACTCTTTCGCAAAGCTGCATTGTACGCCGCCAAAAACGTTTCATAAAAATGCACCACCGGGTCTTCTTGCCGAGTGCGCTGCCCAAAGTTTTCGAGAATGCTACCCATATCAACCTGAGACAGCAATTGCACCAAATCGTCGATCGCCCAATCGATCTGACTGACTGCATCCGTTTCGACGATCGTATTAAACAATCGCTTCAAAAATGGGTTTGTTGCCGGAATATACGTGCCCGCCGTGCGCCGAGTAAACGGTTCACACCCTGGATTTTGAGCATGACCAACTCTTGCCGCAAATAACCCATAAGAAATCGTCTGAGCATACATATCAGCAAAATCAGCATCATTCAAATCGGGCAACAACACCTCACTAAAGCCCTGTTTCAGTTGATGCAATTCGCCGTCTTTCCTTTCTCCCTCCAGCGCAGTTGTTGTTGCTAACCTAATTGCCTTCGTCAACCTCGCCATCTGTCGCGCCAGGTCTTCAGGACTGCTGATAATCTCGCCTGTATAATTGATAAACTGATCTAGCAGAGCCGCAATCTTTTCTGTAGCCCTTACTTGCAGCTTATTCTCATTACGATCTGCTAAAATTTCCTTCTGCCTGCGCTTCCCATTCACATACCAACGAAACTCTAAATAATTAGTCAATACTAGATTCGGAAACGCTTCTATATACCGCTGCAATTGCTCCGATTTTTCTATCTGATCCAAATCTAGCCCAACGTCTTTGGCTTCTACATAACCCACCAGTAGTTCCCGCCGCCGCACGGTAAAGTCTGGAATCCCTGCCTTGTTTCCTTTTTCTTCAATGACGGCATCAATGCCCTTGTCTGAGTCATCCAGCAAATCTTTCAGCGCTGGATAATGGCTGCGCTCGCTACCTTTTTGCAGGTTATTTTGAATCGACTTGAGGTAAGCATCAAAAGATATAGATGGCATTGAATCAGTTTCCTGGTTTAGTTTGGAAATGTTTCCTGAATTCGTTTAATGCTATTATAGTAGATAGAATAGTCCTGGAGATACGGGGCCAGAAACCGGGTTTTTTAGGAAAATACTTCGTGGCTACCGACAGATTAGATAAAAACCCGGTTTCTTTGTCGGAGTAAGTAAGCCCTATATGGATTTATTCTCTTTTTCGCTGACCGAAAGGTAAAAATCATGAAATGTCGCTGTTATTTCTTAATTTTTATCCTTATTGGATTATCCTTAACAAGCTGCGGGCCACCGCCGTCATTTCGAGAAATTGATCGCACATTGAAAGATAGTAATGCGATCGCAGAACTTAGTTTAAAGCTGCAAACAGACGATGTAACTAAGAATAACATCCCCGCGAGTCCGAAGAGTGGGAAGTTCGATCGAACTACCAACTCACCGGAAGAAAGTGCGATCGTATTAGGGATATTCGGGTTTCAGTTGATATGTTATTTGTTAGTTTGGAAGTTTCGCGGGAGGGAAGAAGCTAACAGGATGCTGAGAAGAATCAGAAGAAGAGTGAAGTGAGGATAGATACTTGCTAAACCTCATTTTTTCTTAGTGCGGTTGCGTTTTCTCGATTCAGCCGCCGTATTTTTTGCTTTTTTTTGTTTTTCTTTACTTGCTTTAGATTCATTGACAGCACTACCACTTATCGGTTTGCTGGAAAATCCCGATGTATCGGAGTTTTTAGCTGCCATTATAGGAGCAATGCTAGCATTATATATCTCCTGAAATTGTGTTAGACCTTCCCCCGTACTCATATCAAACCCTGCTTGCTGACCTAGCGTTACAAAGGATTTGGCAAATCCAAAATTAGAGGAATCTTCCATAATTTCCTGAAATTCCGACTCGATATCCCGCAGGTATTTGATAATTGAAGTGGCATTTCGCAGTTTAAATTCTCGCTTCAAAAATTGCCAGAACGCCAATAATTCCGGGATAGCATTTTCACCTTCTTCCGGCGAAAGCAAACTCACTTTCCTGGGAAACAACTCTTCGACTACAGTTTCCGCATCTTCCACTTTCATGCTAGGCAGCGTAAAACCTTCATAGCCGAAACCGTAATAAATGAACTGCGAGATCCAAAATCCAACGTCTGGATAAGTTTTACAGTATTCTTCTCCTTCGGGAGAATTGACAAATAGCTCGATTAGCGTTTCCTGATAATCTTCCAGGAGTGGTTCTGCTTCGTCATAATCTAGGCCATTTAGTTGGCGGATATTAAAAGGTTGATCTGACATAGTTGAAAATTTTTTAATTTAATTGACGTTAGCTCTAATGTTAGTACAATTTTTGCAGCTCTATTAATTCTTTAGGATTTCATTATATTTAAAAAATCTCCGATCGCAGGTATATTTGACTAGCACCGATCGCCCGTGACTATTTAAACCAAGCTAGCATTGTATAGGGCGATCGCCCTATACACCGAACAGCGAAAGATGTGATATAATCTCAAGTAAAACTATAATTGTTTGAGCTTGGCAGTCCGCCACTTCAAATTATGAAGTCAACACAACAGTTGACAGCAATTATTGAACGAGAAGGCGACGGATATGTATCCCTTTGCCCAGAAATCGATATTGCCAGCCAAGGTGACAATATAGAAGAAGCGCGACGGAATCTGATCGAAGCGTTGGAACTATTTTTTGAGACAGCAGATCCTTCTGAATTCAAAAACTTGCTGCATAGCGATCGCCCTTCACTACAACCTACGAAATATTCTGATAATAACGTTGAATCTTATCTGCAAAAATCGGAATCAACCTGCTAGCTGTATACTCTAGTCTCATGCAATTCCTCTTCTTGGCTAAACTCAGCTAATTCCTTGAGAATTTCACGGCGCTTAACACTACGCTGCTGTTTATAGGCGATCGCACTTGCCAAACTTATCCGCCGCTGGTTTCCTACTTTTCCATAGGCAATTTCCCCATCATCGAGCAATTTGACTACAAATTGTGGCGACACATTGAGCAAAGTCGCAGCTTCTTCAACAGTCATATCTTGCTCAATTGGCACTAAAGACACTGCTTTACCAGCGGCCATTAAATGTGCAGCTTGACACAACAATTGATAGAGTGATTCAGGAAGTGCGATCGCTTCCCCGCCAACTTCCACCAATTTTACTTTGGATGTCTCAGCATCACCACTTTCTGTCTTGAGACATAGCATTTTATCCAACAATTTGATAGCTTTTGTTTCTGCTTCTGTTGGTAAAACCGGATCTAGAAGTATTTTTTGTCTGTTCATGGTAATGTTTCCTGAATTGGTTTAATGCTATTATAGTATATTGAATTTATTAATGACCGTTAATGCCTGACTTAGAAAAAGGTCTAGCCGCTTTTAATAACCAAGATTATACCCAAGCCTTTACCTTGTTAAAACCACTAGCAGAACAAGGAAATGCTGAATCCCAGTGCATAATTGCCAGTATGTACCATTTAGGATTAGGTCGAGAAAGGATGATATTAGAAGCAATTAAATGGTACATCAAATCCGCTGAGCAAGGCTATGGTGTTGCCTCAAACAACTTAGCAGGAATTTATCTATGCGGTGCTGATGGTGTAACAGCCGATCGCACTGAAGCAGAAAAATGGTTTCAAAAAGCCAGAGAACAAGGATTTTCACATACACCGATTTCCAGTGAATATGTGAACAAAGCTAGCATTGCATAAAACAACACCAAAACAAACTCCAAACAAAAACCCGGTTTCTCCAAGAAACCGGGTTTAATCATCCGCGTTAATCCGCGTTCATCTGCGGTTGCAAAATCCTACAACTGCTTCACCTCAGAAACCAATTTGGCAACCACATCCTTAGCGCTACCAAACAACATCATCGTCTTATCCTTGTAGAACAACTCATTGTCTACACCCGAAAAACCAGCACTCATCCCGCGCTTAATCACGATCGTATGCTTAGCTTTATCAACCTCCAAAATCGGCATCCCATAAATCGGGCTCGCCGTATCGTGACGCGCCGCCGGATTCACCACATCATTCGCCCCGATTACCAACGCCACATCCGTTTCTTCAAACTGCGGATTGATATCGTCCATATCGTACAACTGCGGATAAGGCACGTTTGCTTCCGCTAAGAGCACATTCATGTGCCCCGGCATCCGCCCAGCCACCGGGTGAATCGCGTATTTCACGTCAACACCCATTTTTTCCAAACCGTCGGCTAACTCGCGCACGGCGTGCTGTGCTTGCGCTACAGCCATCCCGTAACCGGGAATAATTACAACCGATCGCGCATAACCCAACATCATCGCACTTTCTTCGAGATTGATGCTGCGAACAGTTTTGTCGATCGCATCACCAGCAGCCCCAGCAGCACCCGCAGCACTACCGCCACCGCTACCAAACGCGCTAAACAGCACACTACCAAGCGATCGATTCATCGCCTTGCACATGATTTGCGTCAAAATAATCCCCGACGCGCCCACCAATGCACCAGCGATAATCAGCATATTGTTCATCAAAATGAACCCAGCCACACTCGCCGCAATCCCCGAATAAGAATTAAGCAGCGAAACCACCACCGGCATATCGCCGCCCCCAATCGGTAGCACAAACATGATTCCCAGAATATTGGAAATCGCCACCAACGCCAGGAATACCGGCACATCCTCCGGCTTCGTCAGCATATAACCGCTGCCGGCTAAAAGTGCGATCGCCAGCATGGCATTAAACGGCTGTTGCAGCGGAAACGTCATGGGCGCACCCGGTAGCAATTCTTGCAGTTTCGCAAACGCCACAAGGCTACCAGTGAAAGTAATTCCGCCAATCAGCACACCCAAAAGGATAGTGATTGTCGCGTCTGGAGTTGGCGATTCCGGGATGCTGAGATAGCGCCAGAATTCGCCCACAGCAACGAGTGCAGAAGCCGCGCCCCCGAAACCGTTAAGCAAACCCACCATCTGCGGCATATCCGTCATCGCCACGGTATTCGCCATAATTGTTCCCAAAATGGAACCGACGATAATTCCGACAGCAATCAATTCGTAGCTGACTACTTGCTTTTCCAGCAACGTACCGACGATCGCAATTAACATCCCGATCGCAGCTAACACATTCCCTTGACGCGCAGTTGCAGGGGAACCCAACTGTTTCAAACCGATAATAAACAAAGATGCGGCAACTAAATAACCTAGTTGAATGCCACTGGGCAGAAAATCGCTCACGCTTTAACCTCTTTTTTCTTGAACATTTGCAGCATTCGATCGGTTACTAAGAAACCGGCGACAACGTTAATTGTGGCCAGGGCGATCGCGATCGTCCCCAAAATCGAAGTAACAGTCACATTGCCTTGGCCAGAAATCAGAATTGCACCTAAAACGGCAATTCCCGAAATCGCATTGGAACCCGACATCAAAGGTGTGTGCAGCGTCGGCGGGACTTTATTAATTACTTCAAATCCCACAAACGATGCTAGAGTAAACACCACTAAACCTGCAATCAATCCTTCTGCCATGACAATTGGTAATTGGTAATTGGTTATTAGTCATTAGTCATTAGTCATTAGTCATTAGTTGTTAGTTGTTAGTCAATAGTCATTAGTCCTTAGTCATCAACTGTAAAAGCTTTACCGTTTCCAAACCAGGTCAAACGTCTTCACAGACTGCTGTTTACTGCCGAGATCAGATCCCCCCTAGCCCCCCTTAAGAAGGGGGGGACAAGAAGCATTCAAAGTCCCCCTTCTTAAGGGGGATTTAGGGGGATCTGGCCTTGACTACCAACGAGATTTATCAACGGTTTTAGATTTAAGCTGACACTAATGAAACCACCCATTTTCCTACTAATGACTAATGACTGTTGACTATTAACTAACTAACGGCTGAAGCCTCAGCCGCCAAAGCATCCCGCACTCGCTGATTACTAATCTCACCGTCGCGGGCAACGCAAGCACCAGCAATGATATCGTCTTCAAAATTCAAATTGAGTTCCTTATCCTTCAGCATCAACTGAAGTAAAGAGGAGATATTCTTCGAGTAAGTTTCGCTAGCGTGGACAGGCATAGACGAGGGCACATTAATCGGGCCGATGACATTAACGCCGTTCCATTCAACATCTTTCCCCGCTTCCGTGCATTCGCAATTGCCGCCTTGTTCGCCCGCGAGGTCAACAATTACCGATCCGGGCTTCATTTGAGAAACCATTTCTCTAGTAACTAAAATAGGTGCTTTTCTGCCGGGAACTTGAGCGGTTGTAATAACTGCATCGGAAGCGCTGACGTGTTGGGTGAGCACTTGGCGGGTGTATTCTTTGGCTGCTTCTGATAGTTCTTTTGCATAGCCTCCGGCGGCGACGGTTTCTTCCTTGAGTTCGACATCAAGGAATTTAGCGCCCAAACTTTGTACTTGTTCTTTTGTTTCCGGGCGGATGTCGAAAGCTTCGACTACCGCACCCAAACGACGCGCCGTGGCGATCGCCTGCAAGCCCGCAACGCCCACACCCATTACCAATACTTTCGCGGGGCGAATTGTACCCGCCGCCGTTGTCAGCATCGGAAAATACTTTGGCAAAGCTGCGGCTGCGATCAGTACCGCTTTGTAACCGGCAACGTTGCCCTGAGATGACAGCGCATCCATGCTTTGAGCGCGGCTGGTGCGCGGGATCATTTCCATGCTGAATGCAGTTACTTTGCGATCGGCTAAACGCTGCACTAAAGCTGGATCTCCCAGAGGATTCAAAAATCCGATGAAAACGCCTCCTTCCCGGAGTTGATGAACTTCTGATTCTTGCAGGACTCCGATTTTCACGACGACATCGGCTTCGCCCCACACCCTAGCGGTATCGGCGACAACCTGAGCTCCCGCTTCTTCGTAAGCAAGATCCGAGAAAAAGGATTGTGCGCCGGCACCGGCCTCAACCCAAACTTCTACGCCCTGTTTGACTAATCGGGCTACAGCGTCGGGGACTAATGCCACCCGGCGTTCGCCTGCTGCTATTTCTTTTGCGATCGCTAATTTCATGAACTCTCCTTATTTAAGCCTTCCCAGGGCGGTTGAAACCGCGCCTACACAGACAAAACCTGCCTCCGCAGGTTTCTTGAAGTGCGATTTTTAATCGCCCGATGCCTTGCTTTACATTGAAGCAGCCGTTGCCCTAAACTTCTCTCGTTGATACTAAAGCCGATCGCCCAAATTCGACCCGTATCTTTAACTTATCTTATACATTCAAATTCGCTAAATGGTTAAGTTTGCCACCGATTATGATATAATTTTATGTCGCCTAATTCTGTAGTTTGAATGTCTGTTATCAGTATTACGCAAAAATTACGCAAAAAAAAGTGACCGAAAGCATCCAGGATACAAGCCCCCGGATTCATCCGTCCAGAAATAAAAAACCTGTATCCGAATTTATCCGTGGGGTCAATCTAAAATCTAAAATCTAAAATCTAAAATCGATTGACCTCAGCCGGCGGTCCCTCGCCCTCATCAAATTGCTGAGAGATTCGATATATTGTAGGCACGATCGCAAATTTCGGGCGAGCAATATTTAAGGTTCACCAAGAGTTTAATTAGAGGAGTTGTTATGCGACGATTATTTTCAGCACTAGCGGTTACAGGTTGCTTGGTGGCTGGATTACCCGCCATCAGTTTAGCTCAGTCCATGCCAGGATTGACGATTTTCGGAGGCCCCGATCGCGCCAACCAATTAAGCTATCGCTTGGATTACGGTACAGCCGGGATGAGTGGCGATAGATATCGGCTGCGAATTCCTTCCAAGAAAGTAAGTTTGGCGATCGCCCAACTGAACATATCCTATCCAGACTACTACAAAGGCGAATTTGACCAAAAAGACATTAAAGTGCGCGTCAAAAACAAAACAATAGAATTGCAAGAAGTAATCTGGGACAAAGAAAATCGATTCATAGAAATTTATCCCAAAGAACCAATTGCCGCCGGCAACAATGTTGAGGTTGTACTCTCCAACGTCAGAAACCCATCTCCTGGCGGAATGTACCATTTCAACGTCCGCATCCGCACCCCTGGGGACGTTCCCTTGCTGCGTTACCTCGGTACTTGGCTGTTGAGCATTAATTGAGGGAAGAGTTCGGGGAAGGAATTTCTCGTTAGTCAAGCGATCGCGACAGAAAAATTTAAATGTGGCGATCGTTTTCCTTCGAGCAAAAACTTAACCATACTCAAATCCGGGTTTTCGGGAGTAGTAAAATAGAACCTTCGGCTCATATCGCAATTCTCAATGATTGGTAATAATGAGTCTAGGGGCAGTCTCCCGATGGTTGCCCTTCGCTAATTAGGGGTAGACCCAGGGGCGCTACCCTAAAAAATGTTTACCAATCAAATAGGATTGCTTTAGCCGTACTTGCAGCATGAATCTACTAGCAAAAATCAAAACAATAAAACTTCCTCCAGCGCTGCGATCAAGAAATTATCGCCTGTTTTTTGCCGGACAAGGCATCTCCCTAATTGGGAATTGGATGACGCAAGTCGCTACTATTTGGCTTGTCTACAATTTGAGCGATTCACCTTGGATGCTCGGCGTGGTGGGATTTACAAGTCAAATACCTACATTAATTTTACTGCCTTTTGCAGGAGTTTTTATCGATCGCTGGAACCGCCACCGAGTCCTAATTGCCACTCAAATATTAGCGATGGTTCAATCCTTAGCGCTAGCATTTTTAGCACTAACAGGAGTCGTTAACATTTGGCAGATCCTGGTACTGAGTTTCTTTCAAGGCGCAATTAACGCCTTTGACGCGCCGGCACGGCAAGCTTTTGTACCGGAACTTGTAGAAAAGAAAGAAGATTTAGCAAATGCGATCGCCATTAATGCTTCGATGTTCAACGCAGCCAGACTAATCGGCCCAGCAATGGCAGGTTTGCTGATAGCTACAGTCGGCGCAAGTTATTGCTTTCTTATTGACGGACTCAGCTACATTGCTGTAATTGCAGGCTTATTAGCGATGCAAATCAAACCCCGTAAAATTGCAGCAACTAATACCAAACCCTTACAAAGATTAAAAGAAGGATTCGTTTATGCCTTCGGGTTTCCCCCGATTCGAGCAATTTTACTGCTATTAGCATTAGTCAGTTTAGCCGGAATGTCCCACACAGTTTTAGTCCCAATTTTTGCCACCAAACTCCTGCACGGCGACGCACAAACCCTCGGCTTTTTGATGGCATCTTCGGGAGTCGGCGCCTTCGCGGGGGCGATTTATTTGATTTCGCGCAAAAGTATAATTGGCCTCGGCAAATGGATTGCGATTTCACCGGCAATTATGGGATTCGGATTAATAGGTTTTGGTTTGTCCCGCGTCTTGTGGCTGTCATTAATCATGATGTTGTTCGTTGGCTTTGGTTTCATTATCCAATTTGCAGGAGGAAACACATTTTTGCAAACAATTGTGGAAGACGACAAACGCGGAAGAGTGATGAGCATATACACGATGGCATTTTTTGGAGTGACACCGTTTGGGAATTTAGTTGCAGGCGGATTGGCAAATTATATCGGCGCTCCCTATACAGTCATCATTGGAGGTATAATTTGTATTTTAGGCTCCATAGTTTTTACCAAACAGTTGCCAGCTTTAAAAAACTTAATCCGACCACTTTATCAAAAAATGGGTTTAATTCCGCACTAGCGATTTAGCGTCAAATCACAAATGCCAACATTAAACAAGATTCCCAAAGCTAATATCTGACTGTCTCTCTCTCTAGGAATCCTCAACAACTGGTAAACTTCTCTCTTTCCCTCTTATCTTCTCTTTCTCTGCGCCCTCTGCGCCCTCTGCGGTTAAAACATCCAAATTAATTACGCAACCCGTCGCAGAAAGTGTTTTTGAGCTTGTTTACCATTCTTGTTGGGCTTCTGCTTCTGCTTGGATTAAATTTTGCCGCAGTTGCACCCAATTTATTTGATGAGAGGGCAAATCTTCAATGAGCTTTCCGCGCTGTAAATGCAGAATTCGCGTGCTAAATTGCTCAGCTAATTCTAATTGATGGTTAACCATTACAATTGTGGTTTGGCCGTTTGTTAGCTGTGTCAATACTTGCAAAAGGTGGGCGGCTTTTCCAGCGTCTAGGGCGGATGTTGGCTCGTCTAAAAGCAAGATTTTTGGTTGCAGGATGATGCCGCGGGCGATCGCCACAAGCTGTTTTTGGCCTGTGGAAAGCTGCAATTCGGTGCGATCGAGCCATTCTTGGGGTATGTGCAGTTGTTCGATCGCCCCGCTAATTCTCTCAGCAATGTTTGATGAAGTTACGCCCCGCAGCTTCAAAGGATAAGCCAATGCTTCTCGCACCGACATTCCCAAAAGCTTGGATTCTTGCAGGATGAGGGTGATTTGTTTGCGGAGTTCGATCGCAGGTATTTGGCGATATTCTGTATTTTCCAGATAAATGGAGCCGCTGCTAGGACTGCTGAGCCGATTTAGCAGTCGCAACAGCGTTGTTTTCCCCGCACCTGAAGGGCCAACAATTGCCACGCGATCGCCCTTATGTACCTGAAACGATATATTGTCCAACAAATAACTTGAGGCGATCGGTGTTTTCAAACTTACACCGTCAATTCGCAGTTGAGGAGTTATTTCTGTATTATTTTCCGAATAATTAGGCATTGAATTCATTAAAAATCCCAAAAAATTGCACATATTTCGATCCCCCTAAATCCCCCTTAAGAAGGGGGACTTTGATCGGAATCTTGTCCCCCCCTTATTAAGGGGGGTTAGGGGGGATCGGAATTCTCTGAAACGACCTATAAAATTGGTATGAGTCGAGGACGATCGCAACTAAATTCATCCGTGTATCCGTGTCGTGACCCTTTTCCTTCTCACACTTTTACAGATTTTTCTAAAGGAAAACCCAGCTTTTCGCGCTGTTCCAAATAAAGCTGAGCAACTCGCCGCGCCAAGTTGCGAATTTTGGTGATATACCGAGTTCTTTCCGTTACCGAAATCACGCCTCTAGCATCGAGTAAATTGAAAGTGTGAGAACATTTTAACACATAATCAAGGCTGGGTAAAACCAATCCTTTTTTGGTCAATTGTTCAGCTTCTTGCTCGTACAATCCAAATAAAGTAAAGAGCAATTCGGGATTGGAAGCTTCAAAGTTATAAGTACACTGTTCTATTTCTCCTTGCAGGTGAACGTCGCCGTAAGTGATGCCATCTTTCCACTGAATTTTCGTCATCGCATCGACTTCTTGGAGATACATTGCGAGGCGTTCTAGTCCGTAGGTAATTTCAATAGAGACGGGGCGACAATCAATGCTACCGCACTGTTGAAAGTAGGTAAATTGGGTGATTTCCATGCCATCGAGCCAGACTTCCCAGCCGACGCCCCAAGCTCCGAGGGTGGGCGATTCCCAGTTGTCTTCTACGAAACGAATGTCGTGATCTTCTGGGCGAATTCCTAATGCTCTGAGGGAGTCTAAATAGATGTCTTGGATGTTGGGAGGAGAGGGTTTAATTAAAACTTGATATTGATAGTAATGTTGGAAGCGGTTGGGATTTTCGCCGTAGCGTCCGTCGGTGGGGCGGCGACAGGGTTCGATGTAGGCGACTGACCAAGGTTCGGGGCCAATTGCTCTGAGAAAGGTGTGGGGATTCATGGTTCCTGCACCTTTTTCTGTGTCGTAGGATTGCGCGATCAGGCATCCTCGATCGCTCCAGAATTTGTTTAAGGTGGCAATGACTGATTGAAAGTTCACTGGTTTAAATATGGTTAGCGAGTGTCTCAACTTATTTAAGCATATAAAAGGCAGGGTTTATTTGCATAAACCCTGCCGAAATCAGATATGGTTGTGAAAAGTTAGGCAGTTTGGAGCGAGTTGTGATTTAGTCTGCAGGAGCGAGGGAAACTAACAGAGTGATGTTGTCAACGCCGATGACAAAAACCGTGTCTCCAGGTGTGAGGGTGATTTGGCGATCGCACCGTGCGGGCCACCAGCTACCTTGAAAGCGGACGCGACCTGTTTGATTCGGGTAAATCGATTCATCGACGACTGCTTCTTCGTTGAAATAGTTAAAATTGGTATTGATGTAGTTATCCATTATGATATTCTTTTCTGTGCTGTAGATGTGAGTAGAAAAAATAGAACCGAAAGCTTTTACTACGTTGAACATTTTCCTGACTCCTTTTGTGTTAATATATATCGAAGTTTAATCGCCTATTTATGCTATTTAAGAGGTTGCATTTCCCGGATTGAGATTTATTTGTTGCCCTTGTATTTCAATCTCTGATTTAGTCTGCAGGAGCGAGGGAAACTAACAAAGTGATGTTGTCAACGCCGATGACATAAACCGTGTCTCCAGGTGTGAGTGTGATTTGGCGATCGCACCGTGCGGGCCACCAGCTACCTTGGAAGCGGACGCGACCTGTTTGATTCGGGTAAATCGATTCATCAACGACTGCTTCTTCGTTGAAGTAGTTAAAATTGGTGTTGACGTAATTTTTGATAAGCATATTGTTAGCTGTGCTGTATCCTTGGGTAGAGAAAATAGAGCCGAAGGCTTTTACTACGTTGAACATGATATTTACTCCTGTGGTGTTAAAATATAGGGATGTGTAATTGTCTGTTTATGCTATTTGAGAGGCTGCATTTCCTCTGTTAAGATTGATTACCTTGATATTTCATTGTTCTTGCCTTCCGTGGTTTTATCAGGATAAAAACCCAAGAATTTTTGAAATGTTGAGGGGATTTCAGAAGCGGTTGCGGGGAGTATAAATCCAGTAATTCCGAGGTATTGAATTACGGATTTCGTTGTTGAGCCGTTGGTGGGATTTACCTTAAGGGTAGATGTGGTTAGCTACATTAGAGATTGACTGATTCCGCATTACTACTGCTGTGAAAATGTTTTATTTTTGGGTTGTATGTTTTGATTGGGGTGTGACTCACTTGCTTTACACTTACTAATTTGCCAGGAGTCGAATGTCTTTGGTGCGATCGCCAGTCCACTTTCCGAGTCTGGTACTGGCACATGACACTGAGAAACCCGCCAGCAACGATTTTGCAACGGTTTTTGCCTAGCTATCAGGCTGGTAGCTGTGCCAATTTAGCTAACTGGACTACCGCAAACGGTGAATCATGAACTTACGCAGTCTCGATCTCCCAATCCGGAATATCCATAAATATCTAGTCCGTAACTTACGCACCAAACCTCTAAAAACCCGGTTTCTGACACTCTGTGCGCCATTAGCGGCCCGTAAGTGGATCTATGATACAAGCTAAGTAAACTTGGCAACTCACCCGCCCTCCCCATGCGATATTGATTTGTACCTACCTCTTTCTACATTCCGTTCCGGTTCAGCGATTTGTTAACTTGATGATGGGTAGGCGATGGCTCCAAGGTTTAGCATACTCCAATTGACCAGCTAACCGAAAAAGTGTAGCTTCCATCCCAAATTTTCCCACAAACTGCATCCCAACAGGTAAACCTGCTTCATTCCAATACAAAGGCACAGACATTGCAGGCTGCCCTGTTACATTGAATGGTGCTGTATAGGGAGTGAAGTTAAAGACTTGTCTGGCGAGAGGCTCAATCACTTTCATGACTTTCAGTAACCAGCTTGCATTTGTTCTCGCAACCAAATTCATCAAAAATTCTTTCCCTGATGACGGTTGAAGTGAACCAATAGGAATTGGAGGTTGAGAAAGGGTGGGAGTCAGCAAAACATCATATTGTTCAAAAAATGGGCCTATCTTCCGTGCCTCTACCTGTAATTGACGAGCTGCTTTAGCATAGTCAGCCGCACTCAAAGCCTCACCTAACAGGCCTAAACAATAAGTCCCTAATTCAAAATCTTCAGCAGTCACTTTTCGTTGTGTTGATTTAGCCGCCCACTCAATATCTGCACGAGTTTCCCCAACAACAATTCTCATAAAATTTAAGGCAAAAGCTTCTCCATCAAATTTAGGCCGATCTTCTACAACTTCATGCCCAAGTTCTTGAAGTAATTTAATGGTTGCTTTCAATCCCTCTATGCAATCTTCATGAACCGCATCACCCAAAAATGGATGAGTGGTAAAAGCAATGCGAAGTTTTCCTGGTGCAGTCGTAACTTCGTCCAAATAGGGTCTTACCTGTGGCGGAGATAAATAGGTGGCTCCCACATCAGAACCACTGATTGCATCCAGCATAGCTGCACTATCGCGAACAGAACGACTTAGCACCGTTTCAGTTGAAAATCCACGCCACAATTCACCTGCAATCGGACCAGTGGGAATACGCCCCCGACTGGGTTTTAGTCCAAAAATGCCACAACAAGATGCTGGAATTCGGGCAGAACCGCCGCCATCCCCCGCCCCAGCTATGGGAACCATTCCTGCTGCAATCGCGGCCGCAGAACCTCCACTAGACCCTCCTGGTGTACGCTCCAAGTCCCAAGGATTGCGAGTCACTCCCCAAGTCTGAGGTTCGGTGTAGGGTGTAATACCAAATTCTGGAGTATTTGTCTTACCTAAAATGACAACTCCTGCTGCTTTGAAACGTCTCACCAATTCACTATCATGGCTGGCTGATATATTTCTAAGTAAACGATTGCCACTACTGGTAGGAACACCCGCATACATCGATCTCAAATCTTTTAATAGAAAAGGGACGCCTTTGAATGAACCCTCTGGCAAGTCATGATTGACTAACATCCTTGCTTGTTCATACATTTTGCAAATGACAGCATTAATTACTGGATTGTACGCTTCAATCCGGGCAATCGCTGCATCCAATAACTCGGCTGGAGTAACTTGCTTTGCTTGTACTAACTCAGCCAAGCCTAAACCATCATATTGTTGATAATCGGGAAAGCCAGACATATTGCACTCCTCAGTTATTGAGTAATTGTTCTAAATTACAGCGGGAAGCGCTGTATACCCTAGACTTCACTCTATACAATTTGCTTGATACTGCATAATTGTTACAGGAATTCTGAATAAAGTTTTAGCTAATTGAGACAAACTGAACTTGAATTTAAGCGACTCCGGCAATTCTTGTACGGAAACTTCTCCGAAGCCAAAGCGAGTATAAAATAATGCAAGTCGCTTTCCCAAACATTCTAAATATAGCGGTTCTGTAGCTTGTTGAATTAAATATTTTGTGAGGTAGCTTCCCAAACCTCGATCGCGCCAATCTTTCGCCACCACCAAACTGCCCAATTCTTGCGCGCCCGCAAAGTTCCGCAACTGTCCGCAAGCTGCCAATTTTCCCTCGCATTCTATGACCCAGAATTGCTCCCAGCGCAACTGAGTTGGATCGAGTTTGGCGCTCCAAACTAACCTTCTAATTGATTTGATATCTTGAGCACAGGCCTGGCGGATAACGCATTGTGGCGGCAACTCCAAAGAATTTTCATTCATTGTGATTTTTGTTGGCTGTCTCGTTTAGTTTGAGTTCTCAACAGGCTTATTATCTATTTAAGTAGAAGATGTGTTACTCGAAATTATACCAGCTAGCCGCTTCAAAATGCGAAAGACTTCGTAAAGTTCGTTTCCTGGACTCCCAATATCGAAAAGTTTAGACACGGCATACTCCGGTATGTCTCCTTTGGTCACTTTGATAAATCGAAAGCTGCTACCATTTGTCAGAAGCCCAAATCTTAGTGGTTCTGGACTGGGGTCATTCAGCATATAAAATAGTAACTGAGGAAGTCCAGCTTCAACGGAATATTGTGCTCGCTTCGCTTCGATCGCAACAACCCAAAAAGATTCAATTAAAAGCAGAAGATCAATACTTCCTCTGACAAGTATACCTTCATCCACGGTGACAAGTTCCACCGATTTTTCTGCTTCTATATGAAATGGATTCAGGTATAAATCTGCTAAAAAGAGCAAGGGAGCAAGTACCACCATTTTTACGGTATCTTCTATCATGGAGTGGTCGGCACTGTTAGTATAGCCAGCCTTTACTTTGTCTAGATATCGCTTTTCTTCATCAGTAATTTCTGGTAAATCGTCAATCCACTCCCGGAAGAATTGCTCGTCTTCACAAAGTTGGAAGTTAAATTTTGTTTTGACATCGTGCAGGGTCAGTGTTTTTGCTTGAAGTGATTGTGTCATAGTTTTCAGTAGCTATTTGCTAGTTGTAATTTATTCTAGCAGAGCAACTGTCGATCGCCTCCCACAAAACCTCCGCGCCAAACCTTACGGGATCGGTACAAGGCAACCCCGTTTCTGCTTGAAGTTCAGCTATTGCTAACAGCGCATCTGCCTCATTTAAGTGATGAGTGTTGAGGGCGATCGCGCTCACTTTTCCCCCTGCAAAAGCACCTGCAGCAGCAGCTACCATTTCGTACAATTCAATTACTTTTGATACCCTGGGAATCGATACGTGCGGGTGATTGCGAATGCGAGTTTGTCCGGCTCTGTGGGCTAAAATTAAGTGAGTTGGCTGCGAACCCCGCAGCAGCGGCAGAGTCGCGGTCGAACCCGGATGCAATAGCGAACCTTGCCCTTCTACGTGCAGGATATCGCATTCAGAACCCAATTTGAGCACCATTTGTTCTACAGCACCAGCGGCAAAATCAACTCGCACTGCATCCAAAGGAAGGCCTTCATTTCCAATCATTAAACCCGTTTGTCCCGTTGCCAAAAATTTGGAACGCAAACCCCGCTGCAAGCAAGTGCGATTGAGTTCTAAACTGGTTGACATTTTGCCAACGCTCATATCTGTGCCGACGGTTAACACGCGGCGACAGCTTAATTTAGCAGCGGCGGCAGAGGCGATCGCACCCACAGATTTCGGTTCCTGACGCACGTCCCAAATCCATTGATTTTCGGTTAACGGAACTGTTATCAAAGGGGCAAGTTTCGCGTGCAAACCATTGACAACTGACAAACCTGCTGCTACCGCTTGATTAATTTCTGGCAGCCATTCTGCCGGCAAAACACCGCCGGAAGGAGCGATACCAATTAGCAGAATATTCGGCGCAAATTGCAGTGCTTCTGCAACGGAAGCAACTATCGGTACTTGTTGAGGAATGCCAGTTAATTCAGGTAAAGATTGTCCGGCACATTGGCGGTCTATTACTGCTACAATTTGTGCTTCGCTGTAGCGCAAAAATGCTAAACCTGTTTTCCCGGAAGAACCGAGAATTCCCTCGTGGAACAAGATAGCAACTTTGCCATTTTTGATCGGATAGTTTTTAGTCATTGATTTACTTGTGATACGGGCGATTTTAGATTTTAACTTCAATCTAAAATCTAAAATCTAAAATCTAAAATCTAAAATCGATTGGGTGTTAGCTGTGATTTGGGTTCAGGATAAGATCATTCGGATCTTCTCCCAATTCTCGCAATCTGGCCTCTAGTCGCGAGGCTCGCTGGCGTTCCTGTTCCGCTTGTTGTTGAGCGGCTTCGGCTTGCTGTTGAGCGGCTTCCTCCGGCAACAAAACTAAATTGCCATATTCATCGAAAAAACGCACCCAAGTCGCTGTTTCTCGATCGACAATTCCTTCCCAAGTGCCCAACCAAAAACCTAACGTTTCGCACCACAGCCAACCCCGCTCGTCGGGCACTAACGGCTGATAGCGCAGGGTGGCATCTAAACGCCATCCTTGCAAAGAATTCGGCTCGAAAGGATCGAAAACAAAGTAATCAGGAGTTCTAAAAACCTGCTCGTAAATATCCTTTTTTTTGCCTGTATCCTGATTTGCCGTTGACGGCGACAGCAGTTCCACAATCACATCCGGGTAACGTCCGTTTTCTTCCCAAACTACCCAGCCTTGTCGGGAAGTATTGCTGTCTACACCCAAAACTGCGAAAAAATCTGGGCCTCGAAAATCCTGATTCCGAATCTGTTTAGCGCTGTAATAAATAAACATATTGCCACCGACAAAAAAATCGTTCCGGTTAGCTAAACCTTGTTCTAAGGAACGGATTAAAACGGTCATCGCTATACGGTGGCGGTTGCTTTCCATTTCTGCACCATCATCAAAAATCAAATCAGTCGGTGGCTTGTGTTCTTCAAAGAAAAGCTTGGCTTCTCTATTAATTTGCTCTCCTATTGATTCTACTGGTATCATACTATCTCCAGATTTGTTTTGAGCGATACTTCTATTCTACAATCTCAACTCGCCGCACTCCCAATCCCGATCGCCCGTTTGGCAGCAAACACCCATTTTCGACGATCGCACCGGTGAAAGGATCGTCTAATAAATTTAAGTGACTGTCCAAATCCAAATAGTCAGCTAGCGGTGAAAGTTGTGCTGCTGCTGTATTTGCGATCGCGCTATCTGAATAACAGCCGAACATTACTTGCAAATTGCAGGCTTTTGCTGTGTGGATCATCCGCATTGCTTCAGTTAATCCCCCTGACTTCATCATTTTGATATTGATGCCGTGGACGCAGTGCGCTAACTTGGGTATATCGGAAGTATTAAAGCAACTTTCATCAGCAAAAATTGGCAGGGGCGATTTACGGTACAGTTCTGATAATTCATCCATATCCGCGACTGGTGAAAGGGGCTGTTCGACATAATTTATCTGGTATTTTTCTAGCCAGTGACACATTTCAATCGCACTGCTCAAACTCCAACCGCCGTTAGCATCTACACTGATTTTAACGTTAGCGGGTGCTTCATCTAGCACTGCTATTAACATAGCTTTATCGGCTTCGATTCCTGCGGGATTTCCTAATTTCACTTTAACGGCGCGGTATTTGATACCTGCTGGATCTGTGCCAAACCAATCGCGCACTCTTTCTCTTGCACTCCTCGGCGAATTAATGCCGATTGTGACCGAGGTGGGGACGATGCGCGATCGATCTAATCCCCACATTTTCCACAACGGCAAGCCTGCTTTTTTGCCCAGCCAGTCGTGCATTGCCATGTCGATGCCGGCCCGGGCGGCTGAGGGTAAGTTGACCTCTGTTAATACTTGTTCGATTTTTTGGCGATCGAACGGAGTAAACTTTTCTAGCAGCGGTGCAACTTCCTGCAATGCAGCTAGCAGCATTTCGGTAGTTTGGGGCCGAGAACCTGTGGAAAAGGGCGATGCTTCTCCCCAACCTTCGATTCCTTCGTGTGCTAATTTTACCCATAAATTCGTACTTTGGGCTGTTGTACCGCGGCTGATGGTAAGGGCAAACCGCTTGCGGACAGTGAAAGTTTCAATTTGAAGGTGCATTGTCAGTGATTGGTAATTTTTTCTAAATAAAAATCCGAGGGGGCGGATTGTGCAGCTCTTGCGATTTGTAACTTTTTACTTTATAGTTTGATTTTGCTTGTTCTAGTTTATCAAAAACTTGATGAAATTCCTTATTTCTGTTTCGCCGAAGAGAGTTGCCTTCTCTCTCAGCATTTGGGTGTTCTTCTTTGCTGTTGCTGGTTGCATCGTACAAGTTCTGCGCTACGGTTTTAACTATAAAGAACGCTGGATTAGTTTGTTTAACTTAGACCAAGAAATAAATTATCCTTCGTGGTACTCGTCATTTACTTTGCTGTTTTGCGCGATTTTGCTAGGTATTATTGCTAGTGCTAAGAAGAAGCAGGGCGATCGGTATTTTGGACACTGGAAAGCGCTGGCGTTGATGTTTGTATTTTTTTCTTTAGATGAAATATTGAGTCTGCACGAAATATTAATTATTAACGACTTGCGAAAGGCACTGAATTTAGGGGGAATTTTTTACTTCATTTGGGTAATTCCTGGGGCGATTTTTGTTGGGATTACTGCGCTGGCTTATCTCAAGTTTCTCCGGCACCTACCCCGGAAAATAAGAGACTTTTTCTTACTAGCAGGCAGTATATATGTGGGTGGAGCACTTGGCATGGAAATGGTTACTGGCTATTATGCAGATGCGGTAACTCAACGAAACTTGATATACGGTTTGATGGTTTGTGTTGAGGAAATTTTGGAAATGGTAGGGGTGATCGTATTTATCTACGCCCTGCTGTCTTACATCGGTTCCCATCTTAAAACTATTGATTTGCGGTTGAAGATAGTGGATAATCCAGAGAGGTAAAACTGACGATAAACCAAGATTCTTAACGAAATTGAAATCGCAGACTTTATGGCTATCTACTTCTACACCACTGCCAGCGAATACGGCTGTTTTTCTAATTTTTCCAGTCATGGATTCGAGTTAGACGGAGAATATTGGCCAACTACCGAGCATTATTTTCAAGCACAAAAGTTTCCCAAAACGGCTCATTGTGACCAAATTCGCCAAGCAAAAACACCGAAAGATGCCGCAAAAATGGGACGTGATCGCTCTCGTCCCCTCCGTAAAGATTGGGAAAAAGTAAAAGATGATATCATGCGAAAAGCCGTACTCCGCAAATTTGAAACTCATGCCGAAATTAGAGAAATTTTACTCGCTACTGCGGATGAGGAAATAGTCGAAAATTCCCCTGTTGATTACTATTGGGGTTGCGGTAAAGATGGCAGCGGCAAAAATATGTTGGGCCAGATTTTAATGGAAGTAAGGGAAATATTGCGAAAACGCACATCAGAGTAAAACAGAACTTAAATTTCCCAAACTAAAGCAGGACTTATTTAATCCTAAGTCCTGCAATGCTCGTCAGCGAGCATTTCCTCAATTTTCTTAAACACTGAACTTAAAAATCGGCATGAGCAACTGTCAAAACTTGTGTCAATCTCGTCGGGCTGTTCTAGTAGAGGGTTTAGCCTCTCCTCAGAGACTGCGAAGCAGGGGAAACGGTAAAAACCCTGCACCACTTTTTTTGTTTTAACAACTACTCTCAACCGGAATTAACTTTTATGGTTGCAAGTACAGCATTGTTACCCAGTCGCCTCCCGGACACCGTTCCCCTAAAGTTGGCGATTCACAGGTAAAACAGCAAAACACCTGTTCTGGTTAAAGTTTGTTTTTTATTTATGCTGTATCTTTACTATTGTGTACGATTTGTGGAAAGTGTCAGCAGTGCTACAGAATTCTTTACATTTGTGATTTATTTGGATACCATCGCGCCACTCTGTCGCAGTTGCTGTTGAATTTTGTTAAATTCTTTCTGTTCTGCGCTTAGCAAACTATTGTCGATCGGCGATCGCATATCCCACTGCAATTCGGACAATAACAACAAACAACCAGCCATAATTATTCCTGTGGTTAGATATTGCCAAGGTGCAACAAATGTTAATAGAGGGATGCTAAATAAATGAGTTAGTCCAATCAGGAGAAAAGTGCGCGATCGCAAACCTAATCCCGTCAACAAATAGCCGATCGCGCTCAACCCCAACCACAAATCGCACAGATGCAGCAACAAACCTCCCCAACCGGCAAAAATACTGCAATCCGTTAGAACCAAACCAGTTATCATCAAAATCGCCCAAGAGTAAAGAATCCAGCTAACTCGCTCGACTCTTACCCAAAACAAAGTCAAAACAGCCATTACCGCAGTGCCAATTAGAGTCAAAGTTGACCACAAAATCGCCTGAAAGCTCCAACTGATGGGGACAAACTGAGCCGTAAAAAAAATCCCCCCTGTCACCAAACCCCACAGCAGAAAAGTTTGGTCGATGCGGGTATAAAATCCTGAGAAAAGAGTAATATTTCCAATTTGCCAGCGGAGTTGCAACAGGCCTTCGCGGTCTTGTACGTCGAGATGTTCCTGTTTGCAGCGGATTAGGGGTTCGGAGGCGTTGAAAAAGGTCATCCAGTGTTGGGGAAAGTATGAAGTTTTGTGTATTGTAACAAGTCTTAAGGAATATTTTTCAGATTTTTTCTTGTTCCCCGGCTCTGCCTGGGGACGCAGATTTGGAGGCTCTGTTTGCTGTTTTCCTCCGCAACCGACGAGGCAGAAGGTTGCGTTAAGCTTTGTACTAACGCAGCCTTAAGATTTGAGTTCAAGCAAGTCTCCAATTCTTGTCTTTTGGAGAATAAATGAAGGCAACATTCACAAGAATTGAGCCATCTTTTTTCCCTGTAGAGTAAATTTGCCACGTACCTGTGGGAACCTGCCGCAGATACGGTTTATTTTTCCTTAGCCGATCGTAGATTGAGCTTTTTGAGCATTTGGTATATTCGGCGGCACGTTCAACATTGCAGCCCATTTCCACCAAAACTGCGATCGGCTGGGTGAACAAATAGAGCTGTTCGCTGTTATAATTAGTCATGAGAAATCCTCGGTCTATATAGACCATAAACAACATCAGAGTGCTACTGGTTGCAGCCAGTGGCTCCCGAAAAAACTGATAAGCGATCGAAAGCGTCTCTAGTAACAGCTAGGGGCGCTTGTTTGCTTGTTAAGCGCAGTCTAACACTGCTTGAAAAAATATACAACAAATTTGACGTATATTTTTTTAGACCTATGGTAAATTAGACGTATAACTTCTAAAAGCCTTGTCTAACAAGCATTTTCTTCTTCCCGGCTCTGCCTGGGGGCGCTGATCCGGAGGCTGTGCCTCCTGTTTTCCTCCGCAACCGATGAGGCAGAGCCTCTAGATATCGGTTCCCAGGCACAGCCGGGGGAGCAATTAAACCCAATAGATATTATGAAAAATACATTTATCTCTCGATTTACTCCTAGCTTAATGGCACCAGAAACCCTGGAAGCTATCTTAGTACAGCGTCACGCACTGGCAGAACGTTTAGTAGAGCTAATTCGGGTGAGCGCCCTAACAGATAACAAGCATTTTCAACTACTAATAGGGCCGCGCGGCATGGGCAAAACGCACTTGGTTTCCCTGATTTATAATCGCGTAGCTAAGATGGAAGATTTGCAGGATAAATTGCTAATTGCGTGGCTGCACGAAGAAGAGTGGCATAGTATTGCGTCTTTTTTGGATTTATTGCGGGGAATATTCCGGGCAATTGCTAAAGAATATAAGCCAGAATATGAAGCTCAGTTAAAGAATGATGTTGAAAAGCTTTATGATTTGTCGCCGGAGCAAGCTGAATTTAAGGCCGCAGAATTGCTGAGAGACTTTGTTGGCAAGCGGGTGCTGTTGTTGATTGTCGAAAATTTAGAGGACGTGTTTAGCGGCTTGGGGGATTTCGGGCAGAAGCAGTTGAGGGCGTATATTCAAAATTATTCATTTTTGACAATTTTGGCAACATCACAAAGCTTGTTTGATGGAGTCAAGCTCTCTAATAATCCTTTTTATGATTTTTTTGATTTATATGAATTAGATGAGTTTAATCTCGATGATGCTGTAGCTTTATTAAATCATATTGCCAAGTTAGAAGGGAATAGTGATTTAGCATCTTTTATTCAAACTCCAACCGGGCGAGATCGCATTAAAGTTGTGCATTACCTTTCTGGTGGCAATCCTCGCGTCTATATTATTTTTTCTGATTTTCTGATGACTCCAGAATCGCTCGATAAATTGGTAGAACCGTTCATGGAAATGCTGGATAGCCTCACGCCCTACTATCAGGATCGGATGAAATATCTATCAAATCAGCAGCGAAAAATTGTTGATTTTTTGTGCGATCAAGGTGGTGCCGCACCAGTCAAAAAAATTGCTAAACGCTGTTTTATTGAGCAGCGAACTGTATCTAGCCAACTTAAAGATTTGCGAGATAAGGGTTATGTAAAAACTGAGGAGATAGGACGGGAATCGTGGTATGAATTGCGGGAACCATTGATGCGTTTTTGTCTGGAGGTAAAGAAGCAGCGAAATAAACCGATTCGATTAATTGTGGATTTTATTCGGGTTTGGTATACGCGGAAAGAATTGCAGCAGCGATTGGGATTGAGGATGGCGGATGTTGATATGGCGGAGAAAGAAAGTCATTTTCTGTATTGGCAAGGTTTGAAACCGATTCCACCTGATGCTGTCATGGAACGAGAATATTATACGCGGGCGCTTGAGGCTATTGAGAGAAATGAGGAAGACCCGCGTCTGAAGGCTTATTTTGATGAAATTGAATATTGTATTGAAGAGAAAGACTATGTTTCGGCTTTAGCATATGCGGAAAAATTGGTAGCAAGTCGGGGTGAGGCCAAGGATTGGTCGGTAAAGGGATACTGTTTAAGTAGGCGGGAATGGTACGATGAAGCTTTGGAATGTTTAGATAAAGCTATTGAAATCGATTCCAATTATAAAATCGTTTGGAATCTACGAGGCGATGTACTCAAAAGCCTCGAACGCTATGATGAAGCCTTAGTATCCTTAGATAAGGTGATCGAACTTGATCCCAATTATCAGTCGGCTTGGGCTAAGCAAGGCGATGTACTCAGCAACCTCAAACGCTATGAAGAAGCTTTAGCATCTTTCGATCGGGCGATCAATCTAGACCCCAACCATGAAGCAGCTTGGGTGATGCAAGGCGGTGTATTCTATAAACTCGAACGCTACGAAGAAGCTTTAGCATCCTTTGATAGAGCGAGCGAACTTGATGCCAATCTTCAGTCTGTTTGGGCTTTACGAGGCTATGTACTCCATCACCTCAAATGCTATGAAGAAGCTTTAGTATCTTTTGATAGAGCGATTGAACTTGGTGCCAATTATCATGAGATTTGGGTATTACGAGGTAATATACTCAACAACTTCAAACGCTACGAAGAAGCCTTAGAATCTTTTGATAGGATGATCGAACTTGATGCCAATGATAAGTTAGCTTGGCGTATCCGAGGCCATGTACTCAACAACCTCAAACGCTATGATGAAGCCTTAGAATCCTTAAATCGGGCGATAGACCTTGAGGCCAACGATCCGTGGAATTGGGCTAATCGAGGCAATGTACTCAATAACCTCGAACTCTATGATGAAGCTTTAGTATCCTTCGATCGGGCGATCGAACTTGGTTATAAAGATTCATCTGTCTTCTTCAACCGTGCCATTGCCATTCTCGGATTAAATCGTTGGGATGAAGGCCTCGCCGCCTTAGACGACGCATTCCGACGCATTGAATCAGACGAGGAAGTTAGTTCTGAAGATGCCTATTTAATTACCAGCAACCTATTCGCAAACACGCACGAGCCGATAACTAAAACTCGCATTATCAGCCTAATAGCAGTTTACGAAAAACACAAATTTTTCTCAATTTTAGGGAATGGAATTGTGCGAAAAATCCCCGCGCTAATGTCAGAAATGGTAAGCGACAAAGCCGCACGCACTTGGTTAGAATTGTGGCAAGAACTAACCAGCAACTACGATGAATTCAAAATTCCCATCCGCCTGCTGAATGCGGCTGTCCGCTATAAGGAAACCAAGGGCGACAGACGAGTTTTGCTAGAACTTCCCATTGAAGAACGCAATTTATTAGAACCATTGGTGTCAACAAAACCAGAATAAGTAAAACAGGACTTACGCACTCCGACAAAGAAACCGGGTTTTTTACCTAATCTGCCGATTGCAACGAAGTCTTTTCGTGAAAAACCCGGTTTCTGGGCCCCCTGCGTAAGTCCTATAAAATAGGTATAAAATAGAAATTGATGCTACTAGCAATGGAGTCATCCCCATGACAACAACAATTCCTACTCAAACTTTGCCAGAAATCATCTACCCAGACAGCGACGGAAAACCAATGTCTGACAATACCAAACAGTTCCAATTAATAGTAAAAATTCAAGGCGGAATAGATGCCTTATTCAAAGACAACGAAAATGTCTTTGTAGCAGGTGATTTGCTGTGGTATCCCGTCGAAGGAGATAACAAAACTCGCCAAGCACCTGATACAATGGTAGTCTTTGGCAGACCCAAAGGTGACAGAGGTTCCTACCAACAGTGGCTTGAAAATAATATTGCGCCGCAAGTTGTCTTTGAAATCATCTCCCCCGGCAACCGCATGACAGCAATGTTTAAGCTGTTTAAGTTCTACGATAATTATGGAGTCGAAGAATATTATGTCTACGATCCAGAGGATAATGAGTTAATGGGTTGGGTGCGAAGTGACGGAAAACTCAACTATATTGAATCAATGGAGGGTTGGGTAAGTCCGCGTTTGCAGACACGTTTTGAAACTGCATCGGGAGACTTGGAAATTTATCGTCCTGACGGACTAAAGTTTTTGTCTTATGTGGAGTTGTCAAGACAAATGGAACAAGCGCAGCAACAAATGGAACAAGAACGACAACAAAGGGAACAAGAACGACAGGAGAAAGAGTTAGTACAGCAAAAAGCCGATCGCCTTTCAGAAAAACTCCGAGAAATGGGCATAAATCCAGAGGACATTTGAGATTATAATAGTCCTCGAATCACGGGCGCTCGGAAAATGGGTTTTTCACCAAATCTGCGGGCTGTAACGCATCTTATCGTAAAAAACCCGGTTTCTAGACCCCCATATCTTAATTATGCAAAATCCCCGCCAAATAGCCTTTCTCGCACTCCGCGAAGTCCACCGCCGAGGTGCATTCGCAGATGCCGCCCTCGATCGCGCTTTCAGCAATTCTCAACTCAACGACCTCGATCGGCGTTTAGTCACAGAATTAGTTTACGGTAGCGTCAGGAGAATGCGATCGATCGACTTCATCATCGACAAACTAGCCACCAAGAAATCCTCCCAACAACCGCCCGAACTCCGCACCATCCTACATTTAGGCTTATATCAACTCGAATATCTCAACCAGATTCCCCCCTCCGCCGCCGTCAACACCACCGTTCAACTAGCAAAAGAAAACGGGTTTTCAGGACTCAGCAGTTTTGTCAACGGTTTGTTGCGAGAATATACCCGTTTAACCCCCCCAACCCCCCCTTGCCAAGGGGGGGCTAAGAGTGTTGCAAATTCCCCTCAGCAAGCAGAAACTAAAACTACCTCTAACTCCCCCCCTTACCAAGGGGGGGCTGGGGGGGGTTTTAATTCCCTAAAATTACCCGAAAACCCAGTCCAACGCTTAGGAATTATCCACAGTTTCCCCGACTGGCTAATAGAATTGTGGATCGAACAAATAGGCGAAACCGAAACCGAACAACTCTGTGAATGGTTCAACCAATCCCCCACAATTGACCTGAGAATCAATCCCTTAAAAAGCTCGATCGCCCAAATTGAAGCTGCCTTCAAAACCCACAACATCTCAACTAGCAGAATCCCACAGTTGCCGCAAGCATTAAGACTAAATGGCAGCATCGGCGCAATTCAAAACCTTCCCGGATACAGCGAAGGTTGGTGGACAATCCAAGACAGCAGCGCTCAATTAGTCACCCATTTACTAGCGCCCCAGCCAGGGGAAACTATCATCGACGCCTGCGCCGCACCGGGGGGAAAAACCACCCACAGCGCCGAATTAATGCAGGATGAAGGTACTATTTATGCCTGCGACAAAACCGCCAGCAGACTCAAAAAACTTAAAGAAAATGCAGACAGACTCCAGATGAAATCCATTAAAATTCATACCGGAGACAGCCGCCATTTCCCAGAGTTTGTTAACCTCGCAGACAGAGTTTTACTAGACGCACCTTGTTCTGGCCTCGGAACCCTCCACCGCCGCGCCGACGCCCGCTGGCGACACACGCCGGAAAACATTCAAACACAATCCCAACTGCAATCGGAATTGCTAGCAAATGCAGCGACATTTGTCAAGCCCGGCGGCGTATTAGTTTATGCAACTTGCACAATTCATCCGTTGGAAAATGAAACAGTTATTCGATCGTTCTTAGACAGCAATCCTCACTGGCAAATAGAACCCCCAACAATTGATTTACCAGTACAGCCATCACCCGAAGGATGGGTGAAAGTGTGGCCACACAGACATCACATGGACGGCTTTTTTATGGTGAGGCTAAAGCAATTGAAAAAAAACTAAAGTCCTTACTACAAACCGATAGTTTAATATCCCGGTTCTTGATAAGCAGGCTCTTGATAAGCAGGCTCTTGATAAGCAGGTTCTTGATAAGCAGGTTCTTGATAAGCAGGTTCTTGATAAGCAGGCTCTTGCGGTGGGTAATACTTCGGTTCAGGATTAGGATTATAAGGCACGATCGCCCCATCCTCATTCACAATCATCCCGCGAATAATCCTCTTAGGCTCCACCGGTTTTGCCTTAATACTGCCCTTGCGACCCTCCAACTTCGGCAACTTCGGAAACTTCTCAACGGGCATTCCCTTAACAGCTTGACTCATAAAATCGCGCCAATTGTAGGCAGCCGTACCGCTAGTTCCCCAAGTCGGATAATTATCATCATTCCCCAGCCAAACCCCAGTCACCACCTGTGGAATGTAACCAATAAACCACAAATCCCTGACATTTTCCGAAGTACCGGTTTTGCCTGCTACAGCGCGATCGTTTAAAGCCGCCGGCCCCCCCGTACCGTCTTGCACAACACCCTCCAACATCCAAGTAGTAATCGCAGCACTATCCTTATCCAAAACCCGCTTCGGTTTAAAATCAGCCTGATAAATCACATCTCCCCGCTGATTAATCACCCGCTTAATTCCGTGGGCTTCAATAAAATTTCCTTGGGCTGCTAAAGTACCGTAAGCATTGGTTAACTCCAGCAAATTCACCTCCGAAGAACCCAAAGCCAGGGAATAAATCGGACTCAATTTCGACTTAATTCCCATATCGTGGGCTACTTTTATGGCCGGTTCAAAACCCACATCCATCAACACCTTCACAGCTACGACATTCACCGAACGTGTCAAAGCATCCGAGATCGATCGCCAACCGCTAAATTTTTTGCCATAATTATTCGGTTGATAGCCGTCGATAATAATTGGTTCGTCTTCGTAACCGTCATAGGGAGAAAAACCAGCCGCCATCGCCGCGGCATAAACCAACCCTTTAAACGTCGAACCGGGCTGCCGCAAAGCCTGGGTAGCACGATTAAATTCACTTTCCTTAAAATTTCCCCCTCCTACCAGGGCTTTAACTTCCCCAGTCTTAGTGTCCATAGAAACTAAAGCGGCCTGTTCAAAACCCTGACGGCGGCCATCAACTTCGATCGCATCTTTAACCACCTTTTCCGCTATTTTCTGCCACTTCAAGTCCACCGTCGTCTCAACAGTCAAACCGCCAGCTTCCAAAGCATCCTGAGAAACATAGCGCGGCAATTCCTTCCGAATGTAACTAGCAAAATAAGGTGCGACTACTTTAAATCGCTTCGGCGGACTTGGTTTAACGGCAATAGGTTCCGCCATCGCCTCCTTCGCCTCAGCCTCTGTAATTACCTTTGCTTCCTGCATTTGTTGCAGCACAAGATTGCGGCGTTGCTTAGCAATATCAGGATTAACTAAAGGCGAATATTCGCTCGGTGCCGGCGGCAAACCCGCCAAAGTTGCCATCTCTGCCAAAGTTAATTTATCGACTGTTTTGCTAAAGAAAACCAAAGCTGCATCTGCCACTCCGTAGGCATCCGAACCCAAATAAACCAGATTTAAATATCTTTCTAAAACTTGGTCTTTACTCAACTCCCGCTCTATTTTCTGAGCTAAAAGAGCTTCCCGAACCTTCCGCCTAATACTTCTTTCCTGATTAAGAAAAACAACGCGAGCCAATTGTTGCGTAATTGTACTGCCGCCCTGCACTAAATCTCTCGCTATCAAATTAGAAACAATCGATCGCACAATACCTTGATAATCCACCCCGCGATGTTGGTAAAAACGGCGGTCTTCTATCGCAATAAAAGCTTTAACCAACAGTTCGGGAATTTCTTGAAGTTTCAGTTTATCTCTAGTTGCAGGCCCCGACTGCAACAAAATCGTATTATCTGCCGCCTTAATTGTCAGCGTTCCGTCGCGGTTAAACGCTGACAAATCGTTAACATCCGGCAAACCTTTGTCTAATGTGTACAAAATCCATAAACCGTAGATTAAAGCGCCCCCGCCTATACTTGCCACACCTAAACTTATCCAAAATCTAGGGCGGCGGGGGATACGTTTTTTAGTATTTTCCTGCGGTGAGCTATTTTCCTGTAGTGCCGTATTTATCTGCAGTTGGGTGTTCGGCGATGCGCTATTTTCCGGCAATTCGCTACTATCCGATTTTTGGGGTGATTTAGTTCCCAGCAAACTTAATCCCGGCCGCAACAATTCTTTTCCCTTGGTTTGCAAGCTGGTAACTTGAGGTTCAATTTCCAACCAAGCAATTAAGCGCTTCAACCCTTGCCAATTGCGCTTGACTATTGGATATCGAGCGTATTCTGGCTCTAAATATTCCGACTCTAAATATTCTGACTCTAAATATTCTGACTCTTCTAGAGGCGCAGCATCTTCTGATACCACATACTCGGATCGCTCATCCTTTTTCCGTGGATAAAATTCCGCCTCTGATTCCGGCGAGTTGAGCTTATTACCCTTCGCAGCCTTCGGCGGTTCTCGATCGGAATTACCGCTTATTGCGTTAGTGACTTTGCTCAATGTATCTTTGATATTTGAGAAAAATTCTGCCACGTTCAGACCTTCAAACCTCATCAAGTCCGATTAAAAATTAAAAATTAAAAAAGCTAGCCTTCTTCAATTCTTAATTTTTAATTCGACATTTTTTCTTGAATAACACACGCTGCCTTGAATTAGCTTTTTTGAATTAAAAACTTTTTAATTCAAAACTAAAAATTCAAAACTTTTCTTAACGCTGCAGAACTTGGTATTTTTTTGAGAGGTGAATTAGATTTTTTGAATTCAAAAATTTTTAACTCAAACCTCAAAACTCTGCTTAACTCGCATGACCCAGTGCCAAGGCTGCTACCAGCATACCCAAAACCAGGAAAGGCTGAGCACTTGCCTGATATTTAACATCATTTTCCAGGGGATTACGCAAAAAGTACATATCCTGAAAAGTAATTTGGGGAATTATCAGCAGCAGCAGAATGACAGCGTAAAGATTTTGGTGGATGCTGATCAGGTAGCCTGCAATCCCAGCTTGAAAGATGTCGATCATCAAAACGCAAATCCAAGCTGCGGTGCTGATGCCAAACATCACTGGCAAAGATTTTAACCCTAATTGCCGATCGCCCTCAACACTTTTGAAATCATTGACGATCGCAATCCCCAGCCCTGCCAAACTGTAAAACAGGGTCAAAATCATAATCGTCGGATCTAGTGTACCAAACAAAGCTTGACCCGCCCACCAAGGCAGGGCAATGTAGCTAGCACCCAGGGCATAATTTCCCAACCAGCCATTCTGCTTCAGTTTCAGCGGAGGCGCAGAGTAGATATAAGCTAGAAACGCGCCACCGAGAGTCAAAACAGTCATTATCGGGAATTCATGACCCGCCCACAAGTCTAGAGCATAAGCCACCCCAATGCCAGCCGCTAATAATACCAAAATTTGCGTTACTACTTGGGGAATCGAGATGATACCGGAGGGAATCGGACGGTAGGGCTCGTTAATGGCGTCGATTTCGCGATCGTAAAAATCGTTCAAAGTTTGAGTGTACCCGGTCAGCAACGGCCCTGACATCAACATACAAGCTGCTGCGATCAAGAAATTCTCTAAGTTCCAAACATAGTTCCCAGAAGACGCAGCCCCGCATACCACGCCCCAAATTAGGGGAATCCAGGTAATCGGTTTCATCAATTGCAAGCGAATCTTCCAGATAGAAGTTTCTCCGCTAGCGGCCCCTTTCATGCCCAACAGTTGCCTAGTTTTGGCACTGCGGTTTTCGGTAGCAGCACTTTCCGGTGCAGCTTCTGGGGAGATTTGGGATGGAGGAGAGTCAGACATAATGTGATGTTAGCGGTACTGCTACTATTGCGTCGTTTTGCATTTCAATAATAATTCAGATAGCTTACCACTGATATTTAAGGCAGATTCTTGAAAACTTACCCTGGCTTGGAGTTGATGCTAAGGAAAAGTAGGAGTTTCACAATATATTGAGATATCATTTTTTTGTGGAAATGTCAAGAGGATAAATACTTTTTTTATAATTTCGCTGAGGCCGCCTGCAGGGGGAGATTTTTTACCAGCAGGTGCATTTAATGTCAATTACCATGAGGCGATCGAGTTTTTTGCCATACTACCCTTGAATCATCTCATCTGGCAGAAAATCTGGCAAAAATTCAGAATCTAGAACCTCGACAGCAGTGTAGATACATAATTTCGGAAACGTCTCTACAAGCAATCCAGTTTCAGCGCTTGCTTGTTCTGCTGCATCCGCATAGCATTGAGCCAATACCTCTTCAAGATATGGTTTGAGACTGGGGGAATCTTTCAGAGCTTGGCGAATGTGTCTGCGATGTTCGACAATGCTGCCTTTCCAACTACCGCTTCTTTGATCCGGTTGAAATTGCCACTTGAGCAAGTGCAGGAGAATTACCACCAGATTACTCTCTAAACTCCGGCGTTCACTTCGCCCCATGTCTTCTATTTCTGCAATCAGATTTTCCCAGTCGATGTTTGAATAGTCACGAACCCGCAACTTTTCCACAGTGGTTTCCATCCATCTCAGGTAATCTGTATCATACAATTTTTGTGGTTCAACTTCTAATTTTGTTGTCATAAGCTGTTCGTGCTAACAACTGAAATTAACAAATATGGCGATAGGAATCAAAAGGCAGTCCCGTCCGTCGCTTGACTTCGACAACTGATTTGTAAGCGCCTTTTCTCTGCCTTTCTCTAACTATTTTTTCCGCAACATATCGATCTAAACCGCTGGCTATCAACTCTTCCGGCGAAAGAATATTTAACCGTTTCCAAGTAAACTGCAATTCTTTTTGATAATTGTAGCTGAAGCAAATCATCGGGGCGATTCGTCTGACGTGACTTTCGGGAACTCCGGCTATTTCTGATAACTCTTCGGCGTGGGTAAAAATGTAGCCTTCGTTTTGCAGAGATTCAATATCGTTGGCGTAGACGATCGGCAAACCCAAGATTCTGACCATATCGTCTTTGGTACACTCGTTAATATCTATTTTGCCGCGCACGTTTGCTAGTTCTTCGGCATTTGTCGCAGTTGCAGGAACCAGTAAGCCTCTAGGTGCGGTTTTGATCAGATAGCGCTTTTTCAAACTAAAAGCAGTAACAATTTGAGCGATCCACACGATCGTACCCAAATTAGTTGAAGAAGATACCGCTAGTGCTGCTAAAGTAATTGCAACACCCCATCCCATCCAACTACGAATATTTGACTTTTGGCCTGCATAGGCGATCGCCAATCCGCCGAAGTAGGGAATAAAAGCATACCACACCCAATTTGGAGTTTGACGCAGCCAGTATAAATCTTGAGACACTTTAATTTTATCCTTAAATAATTGTGTTCTCACACTTTCTTATTTCACTCCCACTTTTTTAATAGTGGGCTTCCTTCTTCCTTCTTCCTTCTTCCTTCTTCCTTCTTCCATCGAACTGACATCCGTTACATCCGAAGAAAGCTAATCCGTTGCCGAACTTCCTTCTTAATTACAATTCTCGCAACAGTTTTTGGCGTTTTTCTTCATATTCTTCGGCGGTAATTGCGCCCATATCGTAAAGTTTTTTCAATTCGCCGATCGCCCCGGTTACATCTTTTGCCGCTCTGAGGGCATACCCCGACGGCAACATGCCACCATTGTACTGAACCTGAAAAGCTTGTTCCGACATCAGCAGCAGGCCGATAAAATCGAAAAATGCGAGCAGTGACGGAATTAATGTCCAAGAAAATAGCAAGTATAATACCCCTGCTAAGTTATTGCCCAAATAAAATTTGTGAACTCCGAAACCTCCTACAAAGAAAGCTAACACAACTGCTACGGTTTTATCTTTTACCATTTTTACTTTCCCCAGTTTTTTATTTTAACTTCTGCGATCGACCTTTAACCCTCGACCTTTAACGATCGAGCTAAGTAATCTTACTAATTTTTACTCATTTATTTGGGTTTTTGCGAAACTTAGACATCGCAAAATACAGCAGAACGATACCGACTTGAGCTTGTAGAATGACCAAGTAGCCTCTCAAGAAATAATTTAGTTCGCTGCCTGAATTGAGAGAAAATATTAAAATGCCCAAGGCTGCGTAGGGTGCGAAACGCATCCAACTCGGCGTTCCCTCTAACTTGTGGCTATTCAAATTGCTCATTGGGTTTAAGCCTCATCCTAAATTAAAATTTAGCTATAAATTAGCCGGATTGTCAACTTCCGTTTGGTGCGATCGCCCGCGCCAGTCTCTCAATCATCAGCCCACAAGATATTACTTCCATGTTAAACCAGGTTTTTCCGCTAAAGTAAGTGACTGGGGCGGGTATATCTGGATCTGTGGCTGATATTACAGATTAGGATGAACCCGCCCCTAATGAAATTCCGGTTATTTTACCGGACTAGATATCAGGGGCGCACCGATCACCCTAATGCTGTGTTTGGCAAGAGTCGATCGCCCCCACGAAAACTGTCAAAAAAACTCGGTTAATTCACAATTATTAACAACCGCCCGAATTAACTCGCGCCGCCGCCCAAAAGAAACAGACTCAGGAGAGTACCGCTGTTCCAAAGACTGTGGAGAAGCATAGGAGCAAGGAGATTGCGCGATCGCGTGTACACAAACCCCAAAACCGCACCCAAAGTCGCCAAAGGCAGAATCTCAGAAACACTCAAGTGAGCCACAGCAAACAAGAAAGCAGAAGCTGCGATCGCCCCCCAAACAGGCAAATAGCGAGTCAGAGAAGGCAGCAGAAAGCCCCGAAACACGATTTCCTCAAAAACCGGAGCCGCGATCGCAGCAGTGCCGAAAAACACCGCCAAAGCCACGTTGTCCCTACCTTCGAGAACGATCGGCAAAATCGGATTACTGCCACCTTGTCCCTGCCAGAATTGCTGATTGATCAGCGACACCAAAACTACCAAAGGCAAAGCAACAAAATACCCGCCAAATCCCCACAAAAACCAATTTCCCCGCAAATTAATCCGAAACCAACCTTCAGGCAAAGGCAAAAAAGACTTGACCGAAAAATACAGTACCGAAAGCCCCCCAGCCGACAGCAACAAATAAGTCGCAAAGATATAAAAAGCCTTGTCGCGCGGGTCAAAAGTAGCAGGATTGAGTTTTAAAACAGCCAGAGAAACCGGCAGCAACAAATAGGGAATCAAGATTTGGCCGACAAAGAAAAAGCCGACCACAAGTACTTGCCAAACAATCTCACCGTCCCAAGGCACATCCCAAGTCAAGCTCGCATTTCGCGCCAACAGCGGGCCGGAACCTGCTGTATCTAACTGCTGCCGCTGCAACAACCACTGCACCGTCAAACCAACCAACAAAACCGTGCCAATACAAAGTGCGATCGCCGGAACGCCAACTATAATTGCCAACTTTTCTACAGCTTGCTGGGCCATTACTTGCTCTGCTGCTTGCAGGGCCACCAGCTCTTTAGAACGTTCTTGCAGCTTGTAAAGTTGAGCGAGAGCGCGATAGCGAAACCAGCCATCCAAAGACTTTTGAATGCGCGGCTCGGCATCCGGCAGTAGTTGAGCCGGATTGCTCCAAATTCCAGTTAAAACTTGAGCAGTTACCACCGAAGAATCGTCATCACTTTTAGTTTTGTAGCGCTCAACTAAATTTGTCCAAGTTTGGATAGCCACCTCAGTTTTGCCACTGCTTGCCTGCAAAATTCCCAATCGCAAGTCAAGTTCGTTTAGCAGCACTGACTGTTGATTGATCGACTCTGACGCAGCCTTATTTGGAGCCAAATTCAGAGTATTATCCTCAGACTTAGAGGCGATGGCAGACTGAATTTGTTTAACTTGTGCTTGAGTTGTTTCGAGAGTTTTGCGAGTCGAGTCTCGCGCTTCTTGATATTGCGTCAAAGCCGTATTTAAAGGATCTGCACCGACAATATTGTTGCGCGCCGAACTTAAATTAGCACTCTGATTATTTTCTCCTTGCCACTCCGAGGCGTGCAGCAGCAAATTTGTCTGGTAGAGTTCCAGCCGACTTTGAATTTGCGGCTGATTCCAACTAGCAAGTAAAGATAAACCGACCAGGGCGATCGCGATCGCCGTTAAAATACCTAAAATAACCCGCTTCAGTGTCATTACTGCTTTTCCGTCCCGCGCGAATCCGTGGCTAAATCTTTTCCGTCTTTAATCATAGGTCGTTGCAGACGAGAGTATCCCGACAACTGGTAAAATTTCACTGGCTCATCTTTTTGACTCGCCTCAACAAGACTCACGCCACAAATCCTTGACTCGCCATGTATGGGTAAGGCGTGCACCGCGCACCCGAAGCGCGGTAACAGGCTAAATCTAAAATCTAAAATCTAAAATCTAAAATCGAATGACTCGCATTATCTTAGTCCGTCACGGCAAAAGCACCTACAATCAAGAACGCCGCATCCAAGGCCGCCTCGATAAATCAATTTTGACAGAAGCAGGCCGCAACACCGCCCTGCAAGTAGGCGACACACTCAGCAGTATCGCCTTTGATGCCATCTATACCAGTCCCCTGCAACGCGCCAAAGAAACAGCGGAAATCATCCTGTCGCGCTTGACAAATCCGCCACAACTCCAGCCAACTGATAATTTGATGGAAATCGATTTGCCTCTGTGGGAAGGAATGTTGCGTCAAGATGCGATCGACAAATTCCCCGAAGCATATCAGCAGTGGCAAAAACAGCCAGACAAATTTTCCATGAAACTGCCATCTGCTGACGGAGAAATTGAACACTTTCCCGTATTGGCAATTTTTGCTAACGCCCGTCATTTTTGGCAAGAACTTTTATCGCGCCACCGGGACGGCACAATTCTAGTAGTAGGTCATAACGGAATCAACCGCGCTCTCATCGCTACAGCGTCGGAAATTAACCCGAATTACTACCAATCTATTCAGCAGTCAAATTGCGGCATTAGCGTCCTTAATTTTGGATATTCCCCTGTTACCACCGACGAGCCAGGAGAGCCAAAAAAGAAAGTTCCAGTTCAATTAGAATCCCTGAATTTAACTTCCCATACCGGGGAAATTTTTCCCAAACCGAGGGACGGACACCAAGGCCCGCGCTTGTTGCTGGTGCGTCACGGCGAAACCGACTGGAATAAAGCAGGTAAATTTCAAGGGCAAATTGACGTACCTCTCAACGATAACGGCCGCGAACAATCCCGGCGGGCGGCAGAATTTCTCAAGGATGTAAAATTAGATTTTGCGATTAGCAGTTCCATGCTGCGCCCGAAAGAAACTGCGGAAATTATTCTCAAGTATCACGGCGGTTTGCAACTGGAACTGCGCGATGACTTGAGAGAAATCAGCCACGGACTTTGGGAAGGAAAATTTGAATCAGAAATCGAACAATCCTATCCGGGTTTGCTAGCAGAATGGAAAACATCTCCTGAAACAGTGCAAATGCCGGAAGGAGAGAATTTGCAGCAAGTTTGGCAGAGAGCGATCGCAGCTTGGCGCGAAATTGTACAATCTGTTTCTGGTACTGGGATTGTAGTTGCTCACGATGCCATTAACAAAGCAATTCTCTGCCACCTATTCGGTTTGGAACCAGAACATTTCTGGAAATTCAAACAAGGAAACGGAGCCGTTAGCGTGATTGATTATCCCCACGGCCCCGATGGTTTGCCGGTATTACAAGCGATGAATGTCACAACTCATTTGAGCGGCGGCGTTTTTGACAAAACAGCAGCCGGAGCACTCTAATTAGTAAAGTGCTGAGCGCGAACCCGTAGCGGAAGAAACGCCCACCGCTACGGGTTCGCGCCTGAAAAATGTTTGAATTTGGATAACAACCGCGCCCGACGCTTAGGAAGTTCTTAATTCCTGAAACTAATGCCGTGGATTGCTTCTTCCATGTTCCTGACATCCATTACATCCGTTACATCCGTTACATAATCCGTTGCCGAACTTCCTTCTTCCTTCTGTTATATGAGCCGCGAACTGCTACAAAATGTACGAGTGCTAGATCCAGTTTCAGGGAGCGATCGCATCGCTGATACTCTAATTACCGAAGGCCAGATCGAAGCCATTGCAGAAAAAATTGCTGAGTTTCCCGCTGACACCCAAGTGCGGGATTGCCAGGGACTGATTTTGGGGCCGGGGTTAACTGATATCTACAGTCACAGCGGAGAACCGGGCTTTGAGGATCGAGAAACCCTGGAATCTTTGATGCAGGCTGCAGCGGCTGGGGGTTTTACGCGAGTGGCGATTTTGCCGGATACCTCGCCACCTGTTGACAATTTGGCCGGTTTAGCTTTGTTGCAGCAACATATCCGCAATTTGCCGCCCGGGCTGCCCAGCTTGTATTTTTGGGGAGCGCTGACAGCGGGCGTTAAAGGGCAGCAGATGGCAGAGTTGGGCGAGCTGGCTTCCTGTCCAGTGGTGGGTTTTGCAGACGGTTTGCCGCTGTCTAATCCGGCTCTGGTGAGGCGTTTGCTGGAGTATATCAAGCCTTTGGGTAAGTCTGTGGCTTTGTGGCCGTGCGATCGAACTTTGGCAGGAAATGGCGCGGTGAGGGAGGGTGCGGTGTCGGTGCGCTTGGGTTTACCTGGAATTCCGGCGAGTGCGGAAACTTCGGCTTTGGCGGCAATCCTGGAGTTGGTGGCATCTGCGGGCACAGGAGTGCACATCATGCGTGTTTCTACAGCGCGCAGCGTGGAATTGATTCGGGATGCGAAGGCGCGGGGTTTGCCGGTGACTGCGAGTGTGACTTGGATGCACTTGCTGTTGAATGTCGGGGCAATTTCAGGAAATTCTAAAGATGCCGGCGGGAAAAATGCTCTGACTGCTTCGTTGCCCTATGATCCGAATTTACGCCTAGAACCGCCGTTGGGGAATCTCAGCGACCAATTAGCGCTGATTCAAGCTGTGAAAGATGGCGTAATTGATGCGATCGCAATCGACCATAATCCGCATACTTATGAGGAGAAAACTGTGGCTTTTGCTGATAGTCCGCCCGGGGCGATGGGCTTGGAATTAGCTTTGCCTTTGCTATGGCACGGACTGGTAGAAACTGGCGAATTTTCAGCTTTAGAACTGTGGCGAGTGTTGAGTACCAGGCCGGCCGTTTGTCTCGGACAAACCCCCGCCACGGTTGCACCGGGAGTCTCTGCTGAGTTGATTTTGTTCGACCCGCAAATGAGTTGGACTGTTGACGGGCCAAGTCTGAAGTCGCGATCGGCAAATACGCCTTGGTTGGGACAGCAATTAGCGGGAAAAGTTGTACAAACCTGGATTAATTGACAATCAAGCAATTTGGTTAGGGACTCCCGGATTTATCAGTTCTCAAATCTCAAATCTCAAATCTCCAATGGATTGACCGTTGGAATTGGGAATTATTTAACGAACCGCGAAGTCGCGAAGGGCGCGAAGAAAGAGAAAGAAGATCAAGAAGAAGATAGGTAATTTGGTACGTGGAAGCTTTGGATCAAGCCGGGTAAATATATGATTGCTGTTGTTCCTTCGTGGAATTCCCCACCGCTAGACTTGACATTGGATCTGGGAGAAATTCATGTTTGGCGCGTCTCTCTGACTCAAACAGAATCTTGCTTGCAAACTTTAGAAGAGACTCTCTCTACCGACGAGCGGACAAAAGCCGAGGGTTTTCACTTTCCCAAAGGTCGATCGCAATTTATTGTCAGTCGTGGGGTACTCAGAGCGATTCTGAGTCGCTATCTTAACATAAATCCTCACATTTTGCGCTTTGACTACAATCCCTACGGCAAACCCTCTATCATCGCCGCCCAAGGTGGAAATACCCTGCGTTTCAATTTGTCTCACTCAGGAAACATTGCTCTAATTGCGATTACCAAAAATCGAGATATTGGTGTCGATATTGAAGGTATAAAGACCAATTTTTCTTGCATGGAAATTGCTAAAAAGTTTTTTTCACCCTTAGAATACTCTGTGTTGCTTTCGCTTCCAGAACATCTCCAACCCAGAGCTTTTTTCACCTGCTGGACTCGCAAAGAAGCCTATATCAAAGCAGTCGGTAAAGGACTTTCTATTCCCCTGAATCAGTTTGATGTCACCCTCGCACCAGGAGAACCTGCCGCGCTGTTAAATGTTGAAGACAACCCTGAAGAAGCATCGAGATGGTCTTTAATGGAATTAATTCCGAGTTCAGATATGGTGGCGGCTGTTGCGGTTGCGGGAGATTGCTGGAAACTTCATTGTTGGGAGTGGACGGGGGAGTTTTGATTTATACTGAGATGTTGCACGCTTCGCTTTTTATGAACAGGCTTTCGGGCCTGTTCCACAAGAAAATTCTTTGTGGAGCAGTCATCTTGCCTGTTTTTGACAATGGTGCAATATCTCAGTTGATACCGATCGCCCAGGGTAAAAGAGAACGGCAACAATCGCTGGAATATCTCTACTGGTTGCACCTCCAAGCTATTGTATTGCCCACCCTCCATAGACAAAGAAGGACACAAAAATGTTGTGTCCTTCTTTGTCTATTCGACTGCAATTTACCACCCTACAACTGATTTAATAATTTAACCAAATCGATAGCCAAACCCTCGTACCGTAATGATATATTCCGGTTGGGCCGGATCTATTTCCAACTTTTCGCGCAGCCAGCGGATGTGAACATCAACTGTTTTGCTGTCTCCGATAAAATCTTGACCCCAAATTTTTTCCAGCAACTGATCGCGGGACCAAACTCGCCGGGGATAACTCATAAATAGTTCTAGTAAGCGAAACTGTTTAGGAGAAAATTTCACTTCCAGACCACGAACCAACACGCGGCACTCTTCAGGATACAGAGTTATGCTCTTATATTGCAGCATCATCGGTTGTCGCAACTGACCGAGGCGCTGGCGCCGCATCAGCGCCCGACAGCGAGCGATAAACTCCCGCATTCCAAAAGGTTTGGTCAGATAATCATCAGATCCGGCTTCGAGGTAAAAAGCGCAATTGTTGGCACTTCCTCTAGCACCGATAATCAAAATAGGGACGGGATTTCCTTGATGCCGTAACATTCGACACAGATCCAAACCGTTAATTGAATCCATAATTAACAGGCTAAAGGCAAATTCACCGTGGTATGACGAAGCAGCTTGTACAGAAGGCAGAGCGTTGCGCCCGTCGCTAGTAACCACCACCTCGTAGCCCTGTTCTTTAAGGGCTAAAGCTAGCATTTCCCGCAACAGATCTTCACCTTCCAATAACAAGATACGGCCGGCTTGTCCAACAGCCAGCCTTGAAGGACTTTCGCTTAATTCAGCAGAAGACATAAATATCAGTGGGAGTTATGTTTGTATGTAGCTAGCGCTCGGTGTCTTCTTCAGTAGCTGAGACACTCTCGCGCGGAGATCGCTTGTACGATCGCCAGAAAGTTCGATCGCTTAGAATCTTTCGCCAGCCCATCCTACAGGCACGCGCTCGACCTTTACTACTTGCTCGTGTAAGGAATACAGCCGTAGAGCAGTTGCCGGAACCGCGCTGTCTGCCTGCGTCCAGGCCTCAGAAGTCTGGTCATTTTTCGGGGTCGGTGTTAATTTCATAAAACATTGCCCGCTGTTAATTGACCACGTAACACCCAATCTAGAGGGATATGCTTGTTATACTACTCTTAAAAGGTTATTAAAAGGTAAAGTTTTGGCCATCAAGTGGTTAAATTATTAACGTTAAGTAATATAACGGTAAAGTTGCGATCGCACTTTAAGAGCTTTTTTTAAGAATACAATAATAAGTTGCTCCAAATTCCTTATTCTTCCCGTGCCGGCTACGATCGACAATAGCAAGTAAAAATTCTGTAGACTGCCTATCATGTTGCTGCATTTGAGTACCTGGCCCGAGGTAGAAGCTTATCTCGAAAGCTCGCGAGGCATAATTATCCCGATCGGCTCCACCGAACAGCACGGGCCCACCGGCTTGATCGGAACTGACGCCATTGCTGCCAAGGCGATCGCCCGCGGTGTCGGTGAAGCTGCCAATGCCTTAATCGGCCCCACAATTAATGTCGGGATGGCTTTGCACCACACCAGCTTTCCCGGCACAATCAGCTTCCGACCGCAGACGCTAATACTGGTAATCAGGGATTATATCACATCTTTGGCAAAAGCGGGATTTGAGAAATATTTCTTCATTAACGGTCATGGTGGCAACATTGCGACAATGAAAGCAGCATTTTCCGAGACATACGCGCATTTATCAGACTTGCATTTACCAAATGCCGATAAAATTCAGTGTCAAATCGGCAACTGGTTCATGTGCGGTTCAGTTTACCAACTAGCAAAAGAATTATACGGAAACCAAGAAGGTTCCCACGCCACCCCCAGCGAAGTCGCCTTAACCCAGTACCTTTATCCAGAAGCAATCAAGCAAGCTCCGCTTTCGGAAGAAGTCGCTTCCGGGCACAAAATTTACGGTGCCGCTGATTTCCGCCGCCGATTTCCCGACGGGAGAATGGGTTCAAATCCGGGATTAGCAACCCCCGAACACGGTCAACAGTTTTACGAATTAGCAGTCAAAGAATTGACTAATAATTATTTGGAGTTTTTAAGTTCCGATTAACGTTTTTTCTTCTCGTTACCAGGAAGCTCCTGGTAACAAGAAAAAATCTCAAACTATTCTATAGTTTACAGTTATGAGTGAGTCAGCGACATGATATTTCATCTGTCTAAAAAAGGCTATATCTCCCGATTAACCACCGGGAGAATATCAAAACTATTCCACAATCCAAGGAGTTAAACAAGGTGTCCAAGCACTCAATTCTTCTTCCTTGAACCAAAGGCTAATTTCCGCACGGGCAGTCTCGACAGCATCAGAACCGTGAATGAGATTACGGCCGACATTGACGGCAAAATCGCCCCGAATTGTCGCAGGTTCTGCATTCAGAGGATTTGTGGCGCCAATGATTTTTCTCGCCGAGGCCACAACGCCGTCGCCTTCCCAAACCATCGCCACTACAGGGCCTGAAGTGATAAAGTTTACCAATCCAGCAAAGAATGGTTTTTCTTTGTGAACATCATAATGTTGTTCCGCTAGTTCGCGACTCGCAGTCATCAGCTTCATACCAACTAGCTTAAAGCCCTTGGCTTCAAAACGACCGATAATTTCGCCGACGAGTCCGCGTTGTACGCCGTCGGGCTTAATCGCTAAAAAAGTCCGTTCCAAGATTAACTCCTATAATTGTGTTAACTGATCCAAAAGATAGAGTAACTCAGAACGCACCTAAAGGCAATTCTGAGAAGGGGAAATTGTCATTTGGAGACTTATGACAGCAGGAAGAAGGAAGAAGGAATAAGAAGAGGGAAGAGAAAAGAGGGAAGAAGCAATAAAACCAAGGCTTAAAGAAACCGGGTTTCTCAGAAAAATTTTTGTTGAGCAGCGATGAATCTGCAAAGAAACCTGGTTTCGAGACTCCTATGCGTCTAGGACTGATTTGCATGGATCACCGCGATTTTGTAAAAAGCATTTTTTAGCACTGCGAGCAGAATGAACACTCGCCTATTAAGTTAATCAGCTTTAAATTATCGGTCACTAAATAATCAAACTCTTGTGGGGTGGTTTTGAGCAACGATAGAAATATGCAATTTAAATGTAGAACATTTTATCTCTAGGGAACAAGATGCTCGAACTTCGGGCACAATATGATACAAGTCAATCGATTTTAGATTTTAGATTTTAGATTTTAGATTTTAGATTTTAGATTGGAAGCATTGACCCCACGGATAAATTCAGGGGCTGGCTTATCGGATACAGGTTTTTTATTTTTCCGTCCTGAGTCTGCTTTCGGAATGAATCCGGGGGCTTGTATCTGGGATGCTTTCCGTCACAATTTGCTGTGACTGCAAACACTCTTACCTATGATCTCAAATACAAATATGTATGATAATAAACACAATTATTTTGGCTCGAAAATATAGATAATTAACTGAGGTATGAAGATTATCTTGACAGCAAATATTCAGGCGAAAAAAGTATGAAAGCCATTGTAGCATTCATTGAACCCAAAAAGCAAGAGTTTACCAAATTGCCCTTGTTTGACTTTCTAGCCAACAAACACATTCACGCGAATCAACGACTAATTTTTGCACCTGTACTCGCTCCTTTGGCTGTGGGATTGAGCGATTTAAATAAATATGTATTGCGAGAATCTTCTAGTAATAACAAAGTTCAGGAACTAATTAATAAATATACTTATAAAAAAAACTATTACTGGCACGACTATCTAGAATACCTAGAGGAACTGGGCTTAAATCAATTAATAAGTTACGGCGACTTCAGACTGCTTTGGGGTGAAGAAACTAAAAAAACTCGCTCGCTTTGTTCAGTGATCGAACGCTACGCTTGGAAAGCCTCTCCCATTCAGAAACTGGTGTTAGTGGAAGTCCTCGAAGGAACTGCCCAAGTTTTTTTTGAGGCAGCGCTAGCAGTGGTAATGGAATTACAGCAAATTAACCAAAAAGAATCTGTTGATTTTGGAGGAGGTTATGGGGGTTTAGAAAATTATCACCTTTTAAACACGCCAGAGATGCTGGAAGTTTTAGCAGAGATCAAACTTACAGGTGCGGAATACCAAGCAGCTTTAGAATTAGCACAAAACTTATTTGAACTGTTTACAGAAGCGATGAACGAGCTGTTCCAACACAGCCAAACAAATTCTTGCAAGACTGTGCTGCAAATATCCCCAATTTCTGCCTTCGCTCATTGCCCGATCGACTGTCTCGATATTTGTTAGTTTAAACAATCACTAAATTATCTCGGTGTACCGCCGTTTCTACGCCTGCATAGCCTAAAATCTCAGCAATTTTTTCTGACTTGCAGCCCTGGATTTGTCTCAGTTCTAAACTGCTATAATTCACAAGTCCTCTAGCAATTTGCTTGCCGGCTGCATCGCACAACTGCACGGAATCATCAGCTTGAAATTCTCCTTCTACTTGAGCAATACCCGCAGCTAAAAGCGATTTTCCACCCTGGGAAATTGCCTTGACCGCACCCGCATCTAAATATATTTTTCCTGCTGGAATTAGCACGTTAGCTATCCAGTGTTTGCGAGCGTTTACAGGGCGCGGTTGAGGCTCAAATTGAGTGCCGATCGACTCTCCGTTGAGTATTTTATCGATATTACCAGGAAAGCAGCCGTCAGTGATAACAGTCCGCACTCCCGATGCAGTTGCTATTCTCGCCGCTTCAATTTTTGTCACCATTCCGCCTGTTCCCCAACCGCTGCGGGAATCTCCTGTTTGCACCTGAAATTCTGTGAGCTGTGCCATACTTTGGACTAGGGCGATCGGCTGCGCGTCGGGATTGCTCCGCGGATCGGCCGAATACAGCCGATCGACATCTGTGAGTACAAACAACCAATCTGCTTCTACCAAACTCGCTACTAGCGCCGAAAGCGTGTCGTTATCGCCAAATTTGAGTTCGTCTACCGCTACTGTATCGTTTTCATTGACGATCGGAATCACTCCCAATCTGAGCAGTTGCTGAAAAGTATTGTAAGCATTAACATAACCATTACGCTGCACTAAATCGCCCCTGGTGAGCAATACTTGAGCGATCGGCTGTTGCAGAGTAGTAAACAAGTCATCGTACACCCGCATCAGCCGCCCTTGGCCCACAGCCGCCACAGCCTGTTTCATAGCAATGTTTCGCGGGCGTTCCGTCAAACCCAAGCGCGCGCAGCCAACTCCAACCGCACCGGAAGAAACCAAAACTACTCGATGGCCTTGCTGCCGCAAATCAGCTAAAATTTCGACCAATGCAGCAATAGTTGAAAGAGCTAAGTTTCCCGTAGTCGATCGAGTCAGAGTCGAAGTTCCAATTTTAACAACAATAGTTTTAGTCATTAGTCAGTAGTCATTAGTCAGTAGTCGGTAGTTATTAGTTATTAGTGATAATATCATTTCCAGTAGACATCTCCAATAATTATTGTGGAACAGGCAGGATGCCTGTTCAAAGCTGGCTTTTCTGGAGATGTCTAGTTGATTATAACCAATACTGTAGGGGCGGCTTCACCAAAATCTATGATTCACGTCGTGGATATTTATAAACCCGCCCTCCGCATTAATAGCTAATGACTAATGACTACTGACTAATGACTACTGACTAATCTTTAATTTTCAGAGAAGCCCCCAAAGCTTGAGAAACCCAAACTTCAAAAGAGCGCACCGGATACTTGCGAAGCGCATAGCCAGCATCAACCATTGGTTCCACTAAAATAGTAAACATACCCAAACGATTGCCTGCTAAAACATCAGTAAAAAGTCGATCGCCCACCATCGCCACCTGTTCCACCGGCAAATTCATCGCATTAATAGCCCTTCGCAACTTGCGGCGCGACGGCTTAGCCGCACCCGTGATGTAAGGTAGATTCAAAGACTCAGCAATCCGACCGATCCGAGTCTGACTTAAATTATTGCTCGCCAACCATAGCGATACTACGGGTTTTATTTCTTCCACCCACAGGGTGAGTTCAGGAGAAGCATTCATTGCTGTGATGGGAACGAGAGTTTCGTCCACATCCAAAACTAATCCTTTAATATTATATTCCTGAAGAATATCAGCCGTTAACTTCATGACTGAATCGCCTAGAACTAAGTCAGGCTGTAGTATTTTACCCCAAGTCATAATGATTTTAGATTTTAGGTTTTAGATTGACAAATAAGAAATTGGAAGTTAAAGATTAAAAAAGTAAAAAATCAAAAGTGAATAATTATTGCTTTTGCTTTGTGACTTTTGACTTTTTACTTTTGTATTAGTCATTGCCCATTTATTGAGTCGATCGCACTTTTTGGTCAACTTGAGCCACAGCAGCATTGTGTTCGGCCAGAGTGCGACTGAAAATGTGAGTGCCGTCGTACCGCGCCATAAAGTACAGGTATTCTGTATTTTCAGGACTCAGAGTCGCTTCCAGACTTGCTATTCCCGGAGATGCGATCGGAGTTGGCGGCAAGCCTACATTGATATAAGTATTGTAAGGAGAAGGCGTTTCTACCTGCTTGAAAGTCAAAGGCTTCTCCTTAGTTTGCCTAATGCCGAGGGCGTATTCAACCGTAGGGTCAGAACCCAAGGGCATACCCTGATTCAGACGGTTGTTGAATACCCCTGAAATTCTATTGCGCTCGCTCGCCACCACAGCCTCTTTTTCCACAATACTCGCCAGCGTCACCCACTCTTTCAAATCCAGCTTAGTATTCTTCTGATTCTTTTGATAGATCGGCAAAGCCAACTGCTCGAAGCGACCGAGCATTTGCTTGATGACAGCTTCCGGGCTAATTGCATCTCCGTCTAGCTGATAAGTATCCGGGTACAAAAACCCTTCCAAGTGAGGCAATCCGCTCGGTAGCCAAGGGTACTGAGCGTAGGGAACTTGACTCGCCACCGCCATAAAATTTTTAGCCGGAAAAAAACCTTGCGCTTCAAAATAAGCGCTCATTTGTTGCAGCGACCACCCTTCTGGAATAGTGAAACTCTGCTGTGCGACTTCGCCCTTCCAAATTTTGTCAGCAACTGCACTCAGAGGCTGAGTAGGCGAAAGTTGGTAAGTTCCTGCTTTAAAACCTCCCTCGCGGTTTTGCAGAGTCAGCCAGCGGGCCCACATATTCCATGCCGAGCTCGATCGAATCAACCCCGCGGCCTCTAAATCCCGGCCAATTTTTTGACTGGGAGTACCCTCCGGAATTTGGATCGAAACAGCAGCATCCTCTGCCGGATTTCCCGATGAGGATGTGATTTTAGGTGGCGCCGAAGCCCAGCTCCACCAAGCCCAGCCCTGCCAAGCGCAAACCCCCCAGATTGCCGGCAGCAAGGCCAGATAAAACAACCATTTAGAGACTTGCGGAGTACCTTTTCGGCTCTCGCGCGTGCTGCTTTTTGTCATTTGTTCTTTATTCATAGTCCGTTGTCCTGGATAAGCGGCGGTTAACTAGCGACTAATGACTGATGACCTGCGATTGATGACCGAAAAGTTACGAATACAAGCCATTTAAAAGACCCAATTCACGCGGCTCAATTCAAAAGCCCGATCGCGAAGGCAGAAGCGGCCATCTAGAAAAAGTTCGATCGGGCGAGCAGTTTACTTTTTTATAAAATAGTAAAAAATTCTGCTTTTTGCCATCAGGCCTTGTGCCTGCAATTAATATCTAATCAAGCTCGTCAAAGAACTGGTCTTCCAGCATAGGTAACATCGGTTCCAGCCTTTGGAACTCTTCTTCTGAGAGCAATTCTGGCTTGCCGTCCTCATCCATTCTAGCCAAGATAAAGAACGGGTCTAAAGGCGTATAAATGGCATATTCCTGTTCTTCGTGGTAGAAACTGGTCAGCCACATCAGTTCCTCGAAATCGGACTCCTCATCTGGATCGACATCGGATGCCATATCCTCTTCTGGAAATTCCGGCAATTCGCCAACCACAGTCAGCGTCACCGCCGTGCGTCGGAGCGTCAAGTTCTGCTCTTGCAGGACCACTTTAGCGGTATCAAAAATTTTATCAATTTCGGTCTCGTCTTCTACAGGAATTGCGGCTTCGTCGTTATCGTCTCCGTGCCAGGTAAAAATTTCTACTGGCGAGTCAATTGGCAGCAGCAAAGCGTATTCTTCACCTTCTAGGTTCATAGAATATTCTATGTTGCAAGTCAGCGATCGCCCAACTTCATCCGTCAAGGTGACGGACTCTTCGTTGGAATTGCCATTCTCTTTTTTGCGGTATGGGGATGAGGACATCGCGTGTATCTTAGTTTTCCGTCAATAATTCAGTAACGTTGGCTTGACAATTGGGAATTTTCGTGGCGATATTCTGGCTAAGTGGGCAATCGCCAGTCCACAAGCTTAAACCGCGAGACTCGCGGCCTTTTCCACAGGCGAGGAGTGCAGCGGTTAAATCTCAGTCGAGTCAGCAAGCGACACTGAGGACAAATCACGATTTTGTGCTTCTTCAGTACCAAGGGTACAGCAGAATTTTCTCCAGTTTGTCAAGGGTTACAGGTGTGCGTAGCAAACTTGCACAACCAGGATATCACGCCTTTGTTACCACCTATCAAGGATTGGGAAGGGCGGAGATATTTTGCCTCCGCTCGTCTAGCCACTGCTGCAAAATCAGGGCCGCTGCTTTGCGATCGATCGCACCCTTATTTTGCGACAGGGAAATCCCTTGTGTTTTCATCAATTCCTCTGCCTCAACCGAAGTCAGGCGCTCGTCCACGTATTCTAGGGGGAGCTCTAAGGCTGTGGCGATGCGAGTAGCATATTTCTGCACTTGTCGGGCTTGAGTGCCTAATTCTCCGCTCAGGGAGTAGGGCAAGCCTGCAACCAAAATTTGAACTCTCCGCTCTCGCACGATTTCTCGGAGATAAGCTACGTCTTGATCGAAGGACGATCGTACAAGTGTTGTAATGCCCGTAGCTATTAAACCAGTGCCGTCACACCCGGCGATGCCGACTCGTTTAAGGCCGATATCTAATCCCAGGGCTGAAATCCATAATTTATCGTTGGACATTATCAATCAAGCAATTTTAGATTTTAGATTTTAGATTTTAGATTTTAGATTTACTTCTTTGTTAGTTGCCGATTTTTTTTAACGAACCGCGAAGACGCGAAGAACGCGAAGAAAGAAGATAAGAAAGTAAGAAGAAGATAGGTAATCTTAGGTTGATATCAATCAAAAGCAGAAGGGAAATTTGGGGATGGTGACAGAAAAAAGTAATTTCTTTGATGATTACTTCTATTTTTTTCTGTCTTCTACCTTTGACCTTCTGCTTTCACTTATTAAGAATTGAGTTCTCCCGGCCAGCCGCTGTCTAGAGGCAACTCTGACAAATTTAAAGGCAAAATGCTGCTGCCATCAGTTGCTGCTGATTCGGAATTTGGGCCGCCCAATGGGTTAACTTGATTGGTTTGGCTGTTTCCTGAGTCAGCCAACAGCGGTTTAATCTCAGACGACGCGGGCCCTGCTGCTGCTTCCCCAGCCATCGGGCCGAGCCAGGACATCCGGCCCGGTACGGGTTTGCGAGTTGGCTGGAAGCTTTGCAGCATTTCTGATAGCTGGAGTCCTTCGAGAGAGACCAACTTGGACTCGCGCAATTTGTGCCACACCGATCGAGACATTAGCAAACTGTGTTCCACGCGCACTGCTCCAAATTGCTCTAAATAAGCTTCCCGTTCCGGCTGATAGTCAGCGGAAGCCAGTTGCAGGCTTTGAACCGGAAAATCTTGAACGAGGCGCGCCATCTGGGACAGTAGTTCTGGGTACAGCCAAGTGTAGGCCGGGTGTACCGTCAACTGGGCAACGTGCGGTTGCTGGCCGTTGCGGGATAGCTGCACCTGAAAATAGCCGATCGCGGCTTTGCGCTGCGGTTCAAACACGTAGCCGCTGACTACTTCTGTTTTGCCCAGCCACTGTCTGACACCTTCGACTAAAGCGCCGAAAAAACTGGTTTTGAAATCTTGAATGTGGCGATCGAATACTTGGCGCACCAGGGGCGGCATAGACGCGGTATCCAGTTGATAGAGCAACTGAGCGTCGGCGTTGCTCACAGGCAGCAGGTTGGGCAAATCTGGGGTCGAGCTTGCCATTTCTTGCAGGCGTTCTGGGGCGATCGTCCAGTAAGTCATCTGGGCCAAAGGCTGAAACCCGTTTTGCCGGTACAAAGCCAAGGAAGTGTTGTCGCCGACATTCACTTCCAACAGCCACGTCCGCGCCTCCCAGACTGCCTCAAAGCAGTACCGCAGCAGCATGGAACCAATTCCTTTGCTGCGGGCTTCTGGGTCTACTCCTATGCGATCGATCCGCCAAGTGCTGCGGGTGCGGTTGAAAGGAGAAATCTGAATTATGCCCTTAACGCTCCCCTCTTCTTCGGCAACATGGGCCCGGAACAGGGACTGACAAGGGTTGGGAAACAAGCTAAAAATCTTTAGTAGTCCGTACCAGCGACGTATCTGCTGCAACTTTCTACCTAGTACCACGTCGCAGCTTGCGCCCTTGCGGTTTTCTGGCTCTTCGGCTGTTTCCGCGCACAGTTGTTCCATCACCTCGATATCGCGATACTGAAACGGGCGAATCACAACCTGGTTTGGGTTTTGGGAGGGAAATGAAGTCATAGCATAAAAGTGGAGAATGGAAATTTAAAAATAAAAATTCAGAAAGGGGAAGAGTTAGATAAGTTTGGAGTTTTGAATGGGTAAATTTTGATTTCAAAACTTATAACTTTTGATTCTTCTCCCTTTCTTGCTCGATCGAAAATTAAAAATTGCAAATCATCTTTTTGAATTTTTAATTTTCTGTTTTCAACTCAAGATTTTTGTGGCAGAGGTCGAATTACAACGACTGGTGTGCGCTCGTCAGCATTCCCGGCGGGGTTGCTTCGCAAGGCTTGCTCTAAGAATGTTACCGATAAATCGGAGGTCGCTGCTAATATCTTAACTGCTTTCAAGTCATTAGCGTCTACGATGGCTGCCGCAAGTCCGGTTTCTCGTTGAATTTCTTCTACAACTTGCTGGGGATTGTCCGGGCCGAGGACAATAAATTGGTCGAAGGGAGGCAAAGTCCCGGTAACGTCGTCGATCAGCCTGGCTTGTTCCCCTGCTAGTTGGTAAAAGACTCCCGGTTTGCCAAATATTTTAGCCACAGCGCCGATCGCAAATGCTGCTACTACGCGCCAAGGGCCTACTACATCAACCAACGTCTGCATCCCGCAAGCCGTGGCCAAACTCGACATGGGTAAGAAAAACAAACACACTCGCTTTGCCGCCCATCCGGGTTTGACTTCGCTGGGATGGCGATAGCGTCCCTGCATCAAAGCTAGGGGAGTTTCTGCCAGGGCGACTATATCGCCTTTCTGGGCGCGGGGCAGCACGTAACGCTTGACAATTTCGACGGGATTGTCCAATTCCGTCAGGATGTGGGTGCGAATCGGCAAAACTTGGGCAACTCCGACATTTCGGGCATTAGGTACTGTCTCCGAGTTGGGAAATTGCAGCGGGACTACTACGTTACGGACTTTCGGGATGCGGCCGCCTGGGCCGTAGGTGACGAAATGTATTTGCACCCAAGCCGACTGCAATTTGGTTAAATCTTGCCCTTGAATGTCTACAGAAACTTTAATTTTCGTGTTTTTTTGGGCTTTAACAATATAGCCGAACCAGTAATCGTCTGCTCTGGCTGCTGCGTCTTTGTGGCAAGGAATCACCTTTGTCTCGGAGGTAACGCCATCCAAACTTCCGTCTGACAGCAGTTTCACCTGTGCCCGCACTTCCGGCAACATAATCTCAAATCGCTGTGTCAGGTTGCGGAACTCCATTTCCCCGACTAAAAGATAGCGGTTGGGTTCGGAGATGGCTAAGTGCCATTCTCCGGCTGTTAGTTCTAGTTTATTTGCACTCCCAGTCCGGCGATAGTTCAACTCTAGGCCCAATCCGCCCAATGCTAGCAGCGAACCGGCTGCTGCGATTCCTGTTGCTAAAGTCTCAATCACTCAAATCACCGCCAATAATATTTTGTGTTTACTGTAGTCGATATCGGGTACTTTGAGCGCTGATCCGGTAGTAATTGGATTGTGTTGAGTTTGTTGGGGGCGATCGCACTTATGCCCAATTACACGTAAGTGCGATCGGGATTCTGTGGCTAAAGCGGTCAAGTTGCTGTTCAAAGAGCTCTCCTCGTGAGTTAGATCACTCCAAAATCTGGCATTGCTTAATCAGGGTATGAAAAAAAATCAGTTGAAAATCCCGAATCTTTGTGGATACTGGTTTCTCTGACTTGCATATTTAGCCTTTCCGACCGTAAATCTGCAACCTCTACAAAACAAATCACTTAATTCAATTATTTAATAGTTAATTTTTTAGAAAATATAAGACTTGGTTATTTAAAAACATTAAATTATAAGCTGGCACTCCACATTTTTTAAGAATATTTATTAATCATTTAATCAGTAAATAATCCTGTATATATTAGTTTTTTTTGGCTGGCTAAGCTAAGACTGTGCGAGATATGCGATCCTCTTCGAGGGCTTCGCTAACGCGCGCCTCCAGCTTCTTCAATGTCGAATGAACAGCGAGTCGCTAGCGCCGTAGTGGCCAGTATTTTTAAGAATCTACTTCTTAAGTAACAGTCAGAATCTAGTTCTTAGGCAGTAGATTTTCGGAGAAGTATATAGTTAGCCTAGTAAATGTAGCACTAATAGCCAAGGATATCTTATGACTGATAATAAGCAGCCTTTTAACAAGCCGGAAGCCAATCCTGACTTCCAAGAAAAGAATGTTGACAATAGCGAAAACCAGCAGCTTCAGGCTCAGACTAACGAAAATGCAGAATCACAGGAAGATCAATCATCAGGCTCAGGCATTGGTGCGAGGATAGCTGGAGCAGCAGTTGGTGGTATACTCGGTGCTCGCTCTGGAGGAATTCTTGGTGCTGTAGCAGGCTCAGTTGCGGGCGCTATGATTGGTAAAGGTACTGCTGATACTGTTAACCGTGCTGTAGATAATTTAGGGGATGCAGCACACAGCGTAGCAGACGGTATTACACACACTGTAGAAGAGCTAGGGACAGTAGTAAAGGAAACTGCTGAGGAAGTTAGACCATCTATCAAAGCTACAGCAGAAGCAGTCAAGGAGACTGTTGAGGAAACTAAGCCTTCGATTAAAGGTATAGCCGAATCTGTCAATGAGACAGTTAGAGAAGCCAAGCCTTCTGTAGTAGATGCAGTCAAGAGTGCATCCGAGGAAGTCAAACCTACGATTAGAGAAGTAAAAGATTCAGTCAAGCAGACAGTCGAAGGTGTCAAGCCTTCTATACAAAGTGCAGCGGACTCTATTAAGAGTACGGCTGAGGAAGTTAAGCCTTCTGTCAAAGCTGTAGCTCAGGAAATTGAGGGTGCAACTCAGGATCTTAGATCAACTGTAAAAGATACAGCGAAGGCAGTGGAGCCATCTATAAAAAGTGCAGCCGAATCGCTTAAGTCATCTGGAAAGAGTGCAGCCGAATCAATCAAGTCATCTGCTCAAAGCGCAGCCGAATCTGCTAAAGGTGCAGCGCATGATGTTAAGTCATCTGCCCAAAATGCAGCCGAATCTGCTAAAGGTGCAGCGCAGGATGTTAAGCAGGATGTTAAGTCATCTGCCCAAAATGCAACCCCATCTCCTCAAGGTGCAGCGCATGATTTTAAATCATCTGCCCAAAATGCAGCCGAATTTGCTAAACCTCCAGTGCCTGATTTTAGATCCTCTGCCCAAAATGCAACCCCATCTCCTCAAGGTGCAGCGCATGATTTTAAATCATCTGCCCAAAATGCAGCCGAATTTGCTAAACCTCCAGTGCCTGATTTTAGGTCCTCTGCCCAAAATGCAACCCCATCTCCTCAAGGTGCAGCGCATGATTTTAAATCATCTTCCCAAAATGCAGCCGAATCTGCTAAACGTGCAGGGCAGGATGTTAAATCATCTGCCCAATATCTAGCCGAATCCACCGAGGAAAATATGGATACGGATATTCACATCTCCGGCACTCCTGAACTCAAGGATCAAGTGGTCATTCATGACAAGAGAATCATTAAGGATTAGGTAAAGTAAGGACTTAACTCTAGCTTGTTCAAGCTAGCCCTAAGAGAGTTTAACAGAGAGTGGATCTTAGAAAAGAGTCCACTCTTTTCTGTTTAGGAGGAATACGCTCACCTACGGTTAAACAGAGAGTCTATTTATTGAGGAACTCTCCCCCTGAAGAAGGATAGATTCCGTTCATAGTTCATAATAGGTTGTAGCCATTTGGCGTAACTGCTCACCGCAACAAAGTTGCGGTGAGCAGTTACAATTTAACTCAGAGTGCGCCACTTAATATTTCCTTACTAAGCCCGAAGGTTCGAGATTGTTTTGCAATGTGCAAGATTATTTGGCTCTCCTGAACTTATGGTTATAAGTTTCTCTAATCAGAAAAGCAAGCTAATACGCGATTCCTAAAATTATTAAAATTAGA